>NZ_JHVL01000023.1 GCF_000620125.1 Clostridiisalibacter paucivorans DSM 22131
ATTCTAGTATCTTTTCTCCCCATTCTCCGTCTGGCTCTTCTAATGCCTTTAATGCTGATCCTACTACTATTGGTGTTTCGTCTCCATCAAATTCATATTCTGATAATAATTCTCTTACTTCCATTTCTACTAATTCTATTAGTTCTTCGTCATCTACCATATCTGCTTTGTTTAAGAATACTATTATTTGTGGTACCCCTACCTGTCTTGATAACAATATATGCTCTCTTGTTTGTGGCATTGGTCCGTCTGCTGCTGATACTACTAGTATCGCTCCATCCATTTGTGCTGCTCCTGTTATCATGTTCTTTACATAGTCAGCATGGCCTGGGCAGTCCACATGGGCATAGTGTCTATTGTCTGTCTCATACTCAACATGTGCTGTTGATATTGTTATTCCTCTTTCTCTTTCTTCTGGTGCCTTATCTATATTATCAAACGCTACTGCTGATCCTGTTCCTTTTCTCTTGTTTAATACATATGTTATTGCTGCTGTCAATGTTGTCTTTCCATGGTCTACGTGTCCTATTGTTCCAATGTTAATATGTGGCTTTGTTCTTTCAAACTTAGCTTTTCCCATTATTCTTTTCCTCCTTCATTTTCCCAAACTTTTTCTTTTTTAAAGAAACCTCTCGGCTCCCATAATCATTCAAGATATATTTTAAATAAACATATCCCTTTCCATACAAAGCATAACCTTTAGTCGCATTAATAATCCAAAGATTCGATACTCATATATGTCAATTTCATTTATGTCCTATAGTATTATCTAAGTAATATAGATAAGAAAACTTATCCAGGTGTTTCTTTTTATATCTATATGTAAAGTGGAGCCCATGACCAGACTTGAACTGGTGACCTCTTGCTTACCATGCAAGTGCTCTACCTGCTGAGCTACATGGGCATCACTTTTTCACTGATATTTATTTTACTATTTTAAAAAAGTATTGTCAATAGATTCTACTTATCCTTTACTTCTAAATATCTTTCTAATTTTCTTTTTACCCTTTGAAGGGCATTATCTATGGATTTTACATGCCTGTCTAAATCCACAGCAATCTCTTGATATGATTTGCCCTGTAGATAAGACATCAATACTTCCCATTCTAAATCACTTAATATCTCACCTATTTTGCTCTCTATATTTTTCAATTCTTCCTGACTTATTAACAGTTCCTCTGGGTCAGTAATTTTAACCCCAGATAATACATCCATAAGAGTTCTATCAGATTCTTCATCATATATGGGCTTGTTCAAAGATACATAAGAATTCAACGGAATATGTTTCTGCCTAGTAGCTGTCTTTATAGCAGTTATGATTTGACGAGTTATACATAATTCTGCAAAGGCTCTAAAGGATGCCAATTTATCATCTTTGTAATCTCTTATAGCTTTATAAAGACCAATCATACCTTCTTGTATTATATCTTCTTTATCTGCCCCTATAAGAAAATAGGATCTAGCTTTAGCCCTGACAAAATTTTTGTACTTTCTTATTAAATACTCAAGAGCCTCATTATCTCCACCCCTAGCATCTCCAACTATTTCTTCATCTGTCATAAGATGGTAATCGTTTATATAAATCTCAGAAAGCTTTTTATGTATAGTTAACCCCACAAGCATCGCCTCCATTGAATCTTCAAAGTCTAGAGCTCTACATTAAAGCTACCAGATAAGTATATTATATATTAATAGAAACGGCATAGTCAAGAAAATCACACATTTCTTCTAGTTTTTTCTAATTTTTTCTAGTTTTTTTATTATATCTTTATCTAGTCTGTTCATTAATTTATTTTTTATTTCTTCTTCCTTCTTTTTCGTCTTAGATTTTCGTTCTATATAAGCCTTTATATTTTCAATTTCAATTTTAAGCTCTCTAGCGGAAACCCTAGTCCCACCTCTCCCTAATACTATTTGTTGTTCTGCCCAATCTGATGTTGCCACTCTCACTTTTTTATGCCTTCCAATAGAATCTAAAACCTTCTCTATATATCCATCTGCTGTTTCATTTTCTTTTGTATAAACTACTTCAATCTCATATATCTTTTCTTTCTTCTCTATACTTCCCTTCACAAGATGCGCATCAAATACTATTATTACTCGAATATTAGTATATGCTTGATACTCCGCCATTATTTCTATCAGCCTGTTTCTCGCCACTTCAAGGCTTATAGTACTAATATCCTTTAATTCCTTCCAAGCATTTATTATATTGTAACCATCTACAAATAAATACTCTTTTTTACTTTTAGCCATATCTACCTCAGACTCCGCTGCCTTAATACTTCATACATAATAATAGATGCTGAAACTGATGCATTCAAAGATGTAACTTTACCCTTCATAGGTATCTTAATCAAAAAATCACATTTCTCCTTGACCAATCTACCTATCCCTTTTCCCTCATTACCTACAACAATACCTACTGGTCCTTTTATATCTACATCAAAATAATCTTCTTTTCCATCCATATCTGCTCCATAGATCCATAGTCCTTTATCTTTTAGTTGATCCATTGTATATGCTATATTAGATACTTTTACTACTGGCATATATTCAACTGCTCCTGCAGAGGTCTTTGATACTACAGCAGTAACGGAAGCAGACCTTCTTTTAGGAATTATTATTCCATGGGCACCTGCACACTCCGCTGTTCTTATTATGGAACCCAAATTATGTGGATCTTCTATTTCATCTAAAATTATCACAAATGGATGTTCATCTCTTTCTTCTGCCAATGCAAATATATCCTCTATATCTTTATACTCATAAGAAGTTACTAGTGCCATTACCCCTTGATGGTTTCCAGTTTCCGATAAACTATCTAGCTTATTTCTATGGACATACTGAATCATTATATTATTATCTTTAGCCATGCCCTTTATTTTCTTTATAGAACCTTGATTAGCACCTTCTGCTATCAATATCTTTTCTATTTCTCTTTGTCCCTTTATTCCTTCTAATACAGGATTTCTACCTTCAATGTACTGTTGATTACTCATTTTTTCACTCCTCATCCCCTACAAGCCTTTAAATTTTTCTCTAACCTCATCTATTTTTCCACAAGTCATATTCCCTTCAGGACATTCTCCCCATACACATTTAGGACCACAATATTTAAAAAGTGATGGAGCTACTTTTTTCGCTTCTTTTAACATACCTATTGCTAATTCCCTTATTTCCCATTGAGCCCTATTGCAACATCTAAGGGCAAAAAAATTGAATAAAGCCCTAGCATTCATTGTTACTACAATTTTAGTTTCACAGGCATTGGGAAATACATATCTAGCATCTTCTATTGCCTTTTTCTCTGCCATCCTTTTTGCTTCCCTATCACTTTTTCCCTCTTTAATAAAATTATCGACATGTTCTTTATATAGTATCTCTGTTAATTGGTTATAATACTCTTGATCTTTTTCCATAGCCTCAATAAATTTATTTCTGGCCTCAGGCAGATTTGCTATGGCATGAGGTACTATATATTCAAATTGGTCTAGTTTTACATATCTCTGAGACTGTTGAGAATAAGAAACACCTATTCTATGTCTAACTAGTTGATGAGTAAGAACTCTACTTACTCCCTCTATTCCAAAGGTAAAAGACACATGTTCCACTGGGGATTCATGACCTAATCCCATCAGCATATTTATAAATCTCTCAACGCCTTTGTCGTCTAACTTTTCCTCTATAGCATCTATACCTACTGCTGAATAACAAAGTTTTGCAGCTGCAGCCACTAATTTTTCAGGCTCTGGTGTATATCTTAATAACTTTACTTTTAATTTCAATTCCACTAGTCCACTCTCCTATCTCTAACTTTCTTTATTAGTTATTATAGCATACAAAAAAACAAGAAAAAAGGCATAGGCCTTTTTTCAGATTATTGATAAACTACATTCAATTTTTTTAATGCTTTTTCGACAAATTCCTCTGTAGCATTTGTATCTTCAACTAAAAAGCTAAAATCTTCGTCTCCTATGGAATTTAATCCACTTTTTTCAATTGCATTTCTAATCAAGTTAAATTTCAATTCTTCTACATCTATATCAGTTACTGATAATTGTTCAAAGGTCTCAGGTATCATTATACTTTCACCTGGTTTACTGTCCACTGGCTTTCCCCTTTTTACAACTATGCCATTTTCTCTAGCAAAGGTTAACTGAGGATTTGGATGCTTGCCTGCTCCTGTATATTCAGTTTCTTGAACTACTACTATCTGATCTTCATCCATTTCTCTAGCTATAGCTATAGCAGCCGATAGCGAAGTATTGCCTGCAGGTCCCCTCTCTAAACCTTCCAATTGGGCCAAAGCTTCAGTTACATAAAATACCTCCCCTTGTGTCACTTTAGCATATCTATCAATATACCTCAATACCCTAGCAGCATTTCTAGGAACATCTGTCCTATCTGGCCAAGTGGCAAAGGGAATTGCAAAGCCAGTATGACCTGTCGTAAAGGACTTCTTATTGAAATCTATATCTGATGCCATATGTAATCCTGACAGATCTACCGATGCCCCTATTATCTTCGTATCTTTAGCCCCTGCTTTTATTAATCCCCTAGCTGTTCCAACTAAGTTTCCTCCTCCAGCATTTGTTGCTATTACTGCATCTGGATATCTTCCTTCTATTTCTTTCATTTGATTAGCTATTTCATATCCCAATGTCTCTATTCCTGCTATGGCAAAGGGAGTATATAAGGATGCATTGAAATATCCTGTTTCTTCCAATAAACAAAGCAATGTATAAAATAATTCTGGACCTACAGATAACCTAATAACCTCAGCACCATAAGCCTCACATTTCCTAGTTTTTTCAAGTATCTCTGGTTGTCCAACCTTTCTAGAATCATAAACTTCTTGGACGATTATACACTTAAGTCCCCTCTGCAATGCTTGAGCAGCAACTGCTGCGCCATAGTTCCCACTGGTTGCTGCAATAACGCCTTTATATCCATGCTTTTTAGCATGATACACAGATACTGCTGCCCTTCTAGCTTTAAATGACCCCGATGCATTCATAGCCTCATCTTTGAGGAATATTCTTGCCCCCTTACCTTTAGATGCATATTTCTTTACCAATGCATTAATATTTTTTAATTCGTATAAAGGTGTATTTCCTACTTTACCTTCTCGTTGAATCTTTTCAACCTCTTCTATGGAATATCCCACTTTTTTCATCATTTTCTCATAATCAAATCCTAATTTCCCATAACTGAATACATCATAATCCACACCAATTGCCTTCTTCATTATTTCATTTTTTCTTCCCATTACAGCATTATAAGACATATCTTTCACCAGTAACATCTCCTTTATATATTAAATGTTATTATCCCAGATACTAAGAGATTAATTTAGTTCTTCAATTTCTTTTCTCAATTCTATTCCCACATCCATAAGTTCTTTAATAGATTCACCAAAATTATGAACATGCTTAGGATTGATCTCTGACAATTTTCCTTTTACTTTCCTACCTATAAGCGTCTCTATTTCAACTTCATCGTTTAATTCAGCTCTATCATTTAATAGATACCCTTTAAACCATTGAATCAATGGGACCTTTTTCGTCTCTTCAGGCAAATTATCTGCTCTTTTATTTGCCTCTAATAAAATCTGCTCTATCTCAACCCAATCTCCTCTTTTAGCTTTGTTCATTTAAGCCATCTCCTTTTCTAATTTTTTTACAGGTTCTCCATTGGAGCCAACAAATCTCCTACCCCATCCACTAATAATTGCAAAAGTCATAACTCCTAGCATAACCCACGCATATGCAATCCATGGAGAAATCTCTGTTGTTTCAAATACTGGTATCAAACTTCCAAATTGTTCACTGGCTTTTTCTGCCAATGACTTAGTAAGTAACAAAGATGGGGTCCATGGCAGGGCATAGGCTATGGTACATGATGTGGCATCCAATATATTTGCCCTTCTATATGGGTGTATTTTATATTTTTCTCCAAGAGGTCTAGCATAGAATGTGCCCAACGCCAAAATAGGTGGTGCATTCAATCCCATAACACAGGACATAGCAATAACCAATATACTCATAGAAATCTCAACACCCCTTGGAGTTTTTACAAACTTATTAGCAAAATCTATTAATGTCTTATCGCCTCCTCCCTTTTCCATAATATTGACACATGCCAATATCAATAGTGCCAATATACATATATCAGCCATACCTGCAATACCATCAAGCAGTAATCCCTTTGCTACTCCATCTTCTACATACAATAAATTTTTTATATTGTTTAATCCAAATATCTGTCCCAATATGGCAGCAACAACAGTCCCTACAGTAGTAGCAGATATTATATGGCCACCTTTAATAGCTATAAATATTGTCAAAAAAGCTGGTATTAACATAATTAATCCCTTGGGATTCATATATTGTAACAGTGTTTCATAAGGCACTTGATGTGTAGTATTTCCTGACCCAAATACAGCAAAAATGATTATGGAAATTATTCCTGCCACTATAGAATACTGCAATCTCGATTTAACAACACCACCAACATCTGTCCCTTGACTTGCTGCAGAACATATTGTGGTGTCTGATAATGGTGCCAAATTATCACCAAATATTCCCCCACTTACTATTGCACCTGTCAACACTAAAGGATTGGCTCCCAGAAGCACTCCAGCGGGATATAATACGGCCATACCTGCCACTATGGTTCCAAATCCTGTTCCTGCAGCTGTAGCAAATAGTGCACTTGCTAAAAATGTTATTATTACAAAGAAAGCACCCTTTGCCCCAATATGATACGCAGCCCATATTATTCCTTCCACTAGACCTGATGCCCTTAATACAGATGCAAATACACCTGCAAAGATCCAACATGCCACTGGTATTATTGCTGTCTTATCCGCCATACCTTCAATTACAGTATCTGCATATTTTTGTTTATCCTTCGCAAAAAAGAATGTAAGCATAATACCACTTACAGCACCTACCCACATACCTCTAACATCTGGAGCCTTCAATACTGATATGTATATTGCTACAAAAATAAACACACCAAATGGCATAAAAGACATCCAGCCACCACCTATTAAGTCAATTTTCTTCTTGTCATCCATATACATTCCTCCTCATCATTGTATTTGTACTAATTAATATGCATTACAATAATATAAATAAGCAATAACTGTACCAAAATAAGGCTTATTTACAGAACTTTGTGAAATATCCACTTATTCCATCCATACCATTGATCCTTTACATAGATATCAAAATAAGAATGGGAAATAAATTTCACAAATTCATGAAATCTATTTCCCATTCTTATTAATTCAAATTATATTCTACTAATTTATTATATAGTTGCCTTCTACTAATATCTAAGTATTTAGCTGTATTTGTCAAATTACCCTTGCATCGATTTAAGACTACCTTTATATATTCTAATTCAGCTTCTTTTCTTATATCCTTCAATGATTTGATATTATCTTGTTCACAATATTTTTTACCATAATTATAATCAGGAAGATCTTTGGCCTTTATAATACCTCTATCAGATAATACTACAAGTCTCTCTATAATATTTTTCAACTCTCTAATATTTCCAGGATAATCATAATTTAATAAAAAGTCTATTACTCCATTTTCTATTTTATTTATCTTCTTTTTCATCTCTCTACTACATTTATCTATGAAAAACTTTATAAACATATGTAAATCTTCTGTTCTTTCCCTTAAAGGAGGTAATTCTAACAGTATAGTATTTATTCTATAAAATAAATCTGTTCTAAATTTTCCCCTTTCTATTTCTTGATGGATATTTCTATTGGTTGCACAGATAAGTTTTATATCAATTTTAATATTCTTATTGTTTCCTACTCGTTCTATACTTTTGGTCTCAATAGCCCTTAATAATTTAGTCTGTGTACCTATGGGTATTTCTCCTATTTCATCTAAAAACAGCGTACCCCCATTGGCTTCCTCAAATCTACCTATTCTTTTTTCTAAAGCCCCAGTAAATGCACCTTTTTCATGTCCAAACAGTTCTGATTCCAATAAATTTTCTGATAATGCTTGACAATTCACAGGTACAAAACGTTCCTTTTTTCTATCACTACACATATGAATGTATTTTGCCAATACCTCCTTACCAACTCCAGACTCTCCTATTATGAGTACATTTACATTGCTCCTCGCCACCTTTTCACATATCTCCAATATCCTATTTACTCTTTTACTATTGCTTTCCAGTAATGCATTTGAACAGATTTCCTTTTTCTTATAAAATTCATTATCACTTTTAAGTTTTGTAAGCTTTTTTACCTTTTCAATTTCTAATAGCAGTTCCTCAGGAGAATGACCCTTTACAAAATAGCTATAGGCACCCTTTTTCATAGCATCTACTGCATTCTCTATAGTCCCATATCCAGTAACTAGTATAACCTCAATGTCTAAATTCTGCTTTTTAACTTCTTCAAGTAACTCCATACCATTCATATTATCCATAATCAGATCTGTCAATACCAGATTAAAGCTCTCTTTATGTAATATCTTTAATGCCTCTTTGCCAGAGCTTGCAACTTCTACATTATATCCCTTTTCTTCTAATATTATTTTTAAAACCTCTTGGTACTCTACCTCATCATCTACAATAAGTATTTTGAAATTATAATTATTTGTCACAGGGAATCACTCCTTCAATGGTAAATGTACTTTAAATGTAGTACCCTTTAGCACCTCACTGAAAACCTGTATATCACCTCCAAATTTTTCAACTTCAGTGTATAATATATAAAGACCTAACCCCGTCCCTTTTCCAACTCCCTTCGTTGTAAAAAAGGGATTAAATATATTATCCAAATCTTTCTTTTCAATTCCTATACCTGTGTCTCTACACCATATATAGAGATTATCCTTTGTTTTTTCACATTTTACATCTAATTTTCCCCCTTGAGGCATGGCATCTATTGCATTAGTTACTAAATTTATTATTATATGCTTTAGTGATTCTTGATTTATATTTACTATCATATCTTCACATCGTAATCGAAATTCAATTTTATTTTTCTCCATTATCTTTCGTTCCAATTCTAATACATTTTTTATAAATCTCTTAATATTGATTGATTCTTTTCTATTTCCTGATATTCTAGAAAAATTCAACAAATTATTTATGATATTACTCGCCCTATTGACCGAAGTTTCTATTTTTTCTATGGCTTTTTTTATATTTGTGTCATCCATATTAAGTTTCATCTTCAACACATAGATATAATTCCTAATTAATCCTAAGGGATTTCTTATTTCATGGGCCACACCTGCTGCCAATTGTCCTATAGCAACCATTTTATTAGTCTGCAATAGTTGTTTCTCACCAATCCTATTTTCAGTTATATCTTTAATCATCAATAGAACCTTTATAATATTTTTCTCATTATCTTTTAATGGAAATGTGGCTACATCATATATTCTATCTTCATGTTCAAATTCACTTTTTTGCTCTTTTTTATATCTAAAAGTATCATCTATGATATCTTTTATATTTTGTTTTTTAAATCTCTCATTTAACTTTACAAATTCAACACCAATTATATCTTCTTTATTTCTATTCACCAATTCACAAAAGACCTTATTTGTATTAACTATCTTTTTATCTTTATCAACTAGAACCATATAATGGGTTAGTGCATCAAATGTGGTTTGAAGATCCTTTTTACTCATATATAACTCTTCTGTCCTCTTCTTGACCTCTTTTTTCAATGTCATATTCCAAGAATAGAACAAATATGTTATTACTGCATATATAACAACAATAATAAGAATTATTATTATGAACTGGGTCCCAATCCTTTTTTTAGGCTCAGAAAGCTGGTCAGATATACCAAACCACTTTTGCTGTATTTTTTCTGTAATTCTTTTCTTTCTTAGATTAAAGATACCCTTATTTAATATCTTTAACAAAATAGGGTTGTCCTTAGGGACTCCAAAAACACATTGCCTCACATACATGGGAGGATCTATTATCAACATTTCAGAAGATAAATCCATATTGGATATAAAATAACTTATAACAGACTCATCTCCTATAACTGCATCTACCTTTCCCTCTTCTAAAAGTAAAATAGCATTATATATATCTTTAGTAAAATGATAATCTATATCATCTACTTTGGACTGTAAGTACTCAACAGCATATTCGCCTTTGGGAGCAGCAACTCTTCCCCCTTGCAAATCATCATATGTATTTATATCATTGTGTGAATCTGATGTTAAGATAACTCCCCTCAAATTATATAAAATAGGCTCTGAAAACAAGTATTTTTTCTGTCTATTTTGACTTTTAAACATGTCACAGATATCTGTTTCACCCTTGGCCAGACTTGAGAGAGCGTTTTCCCACACCATTGGTTTAATCTCTATTTCTGTACCTAACTCAATGGAAAGGGCATTTATATAGTCTATTACTATGCCTTTGTATTGTCCATCTTGCTCATCTACGTATCTCAATGGTGGTGCATTCTGATCGGCACAATAAATTATATTGCCATGATTTTTAAGCCAATCCTTTTCTTCCTTAGTTAAAGGTTTAGAACTCTTAAAATAATCTACTAAGCTTGTATCATAAACTATCTCAATAAATAGGGTAATAAAAAAAGCTATAATTATGAAAATTAAAACAAATATAGTAAGTAGTTTATTATGTTTTTTCACTCTTTACCTCCAAAACAATTAATATACGATAAATTAGTACAAACTAAGACTCAATTTAGATGAATTTGAAAAATCCATCTAAATTGAGTCCCTTACCTACAACACTTCATTGCATGAACGTTCTATTTTATTAATATTTTACCTTTAATACAGAGGTTAGTTATCTACATTTCTACCTTGATATTATCCTTTCAAACAATTCATATATGCGTTCTTTATTATCTATCAGATACAAATACCCTATTAATGCCTCAAACCCTGTGGCATATCTATAATCAGATATATTTGCATTTTTAGGAACAGTGTTGGACTTGGCATTTCTTCCCCTCTTTACTATACTCCATTCTTCTTCTGTCAAATAGTCTTCTAAACTGTGAATTATATCCGCTTGAGCCTTAGCCTTTACAAACTTTATAGCCTCCACATGTAATTCCTTTACTGACACATTCATATTTTCTATTAGATACGTTCTAATTAATACTTCGTATACAGCATCTCCAATATATGCCAATTGTAAAGGAGAAAGCATCTTAGCTTCTCTACTCTCCCAAGTTCGTTTAATATTCTTTTCACTACACATATTTAAATCCTCTTCCATTTTACTCCTTGAGGAGTATCTTCCAAGACTATTCCCTTTTCCTTTAGATGATCTCTTATCTCATCTGCCAATTTATAATCCTTTTCTTTTCTTGCTGTATTCCTTTTTTCTATCAACTCTAATATCTCTTCATCCAATATCTCGTCTTTTTTTACCAATAATCCCAATACTCCAGTAAGCTCTATCAATAAATCATATATATTTTTTACTACTGCTTTATCAGTCTTATCATCCAGAGTAGAATTTGCATATTTTACTAACTCAAATATGGCTGCCAATGCATCAGCTGTATTCAAATCATCTTCCATGCTGTTTATAAATTTATCTTTAAATTTCTGTAATTCTTCTTTATAATCACCAGGTACCTCTCCATTTTCACTACATATATCTAAAAGATATTCCAGATTATTTTTTCCATTGTATAATCTATCCAATCCATTTTTATATTGCTCTAAAATATCCTTGCTAAAGTTTATTGGGCTCCTATAGTGGGATGATAATATGAAATACCTCAACACCTCTAAATCAAATTCTTTGCCAATATCCCTTACAGTGAAAAAATTCATTTTAGATTTAGACATCTTTTGATTTTCAACGTTTATCATTGCATTGTGCATCCAGTAGTTGGCAAATGGTTTCCCAGTTAAACTTTCACTCTGAGCTATTTCATTTTCATGATGCGGAAACTCTAAATCATGACCACCAGCATGAATATCTATAGTATCTCCTAAATATTTTCTAGCCATAACAGAGCATTCTATATGCCAACCAGGTCTGCCCTTTCCCCATGGACTATCCCATGAAGGCTCTCCAGGCTTTTCTTTTTTCCACAATACAAAATCCATAGGATTTTTCTTATCACTGTTTACTTCTATTCTGGCTCCAGACATTAATTCTTCTATATTCTTTTTAGACAATTTACCATAATTCTCAATCTTATTTATATCAAAATATACATTTCCATCTACAGCATAGGCATATCCTTTATCTATCAATGTTTTTACAAAATTAACTATATCATCTATATGCTCTGTAGCTTTGGGATGCTTTGTATCAGGTTCATCAATTAATAATCCCTTTGAATCTATTAAATATTCATTAATAAACTTTTCTGCCACTTCTTTCGATGTAATGCTTTTTTCATTTGCTTTATTTATTATTTTATCATCTACATCAGTAAAATTAACTACATACTCCACTCCATGCCCCCTATACTTTAGATACCTTCTAAGGACATCAAATACAACCATAGGTCTAGCATTGCCCACATGTATATAGTTATACACTGTAGGACCACAAACATATATAGTAACTCTTTTGGGGTCAATGGGATTAAATTCCTCTTTCTTTCTTGTCAATGTATTATACACTCTCATTCTTTAAATCTCTCCTTCCATCATAAATAGTTTTTTCCATACTTATTATTCTTTTTTGCAAACATTTAAGCTCTTGGGCTATGGGATCAGGTAAAGATACTTGATCCAAATCTACTTCTTTATGCATTGAAATTACTTTCTTATCTCCCCTTACTACTATTCTTCCAGGAATGCCTACAACTGTACAATCTGGCGGTACCTCCTTCAATACAACAGCACCTGCCCCTATCTTGGAATTATCTCCTACCTTGAATGGTCCTAATACTTTAGCACCTGAACTTATAACTACATTGTTCCCTATAGTAGGATGTCTTTTTCCCTTTTCCTTTCCTGTACCTCCCAATGTTGCTCCTTGGTATATTGTTACATTATCTCCTATCTCTGTTGTTTCTCCAATAACTATTCCCATTCCATGATCTATAAATAGACCCTTCCCTATTTTAGCTCCAGGATGTATTTCAATCCCTGTGAAAAATCTAGATATTTGAGATACAACTCTAGCTATAAAAAATAGTTTTCTATTATAAAACCAGTGGGCTATTCTATGCATTATGATAGCATGTAGACCTGGATAACATACCAGCACTTCTAGCAATCCTCTGGCAGCAGGATCTCTTTCAAAGATAGCTTCTATATCTTCTTTCATCTCTTTAAACACAATACTTTCAACCCTTTCTTATATAAAATAAAAAAACCGTCTCTTTGTAATACAAAGAGACGGTTTTATCCCGCGGTTCCACTCTAATTAGGTACAAATTTATACCCCACTCATTTTATATAACGATGGTCACCCCACCGGAATACCCTACTATAATTCAAGTACCAGTTCAAAGGTGCACTTCAGTAAGACATTGACCCGAAATCTCTCTCAGCTGATAAAGATTCCTCTCTGTAAAGTTTATCCAACCTACTCTACCTTATCATAACCTTTATATATGCTTTTTTAAATTGTAACACAATATAATAATTAAATCAATTTTTTTACAGTAAATTTTCTTCTACATACTTTATTCTATTAAGTATCTTATCTTTACCTAATACTAGTATTATATTAACCATCTCTGGTCCATGTACCTGTCCAGTCAACATTACTCTTATAGGCATATAAAGATTTTTTCCCTTTATTCCTGTTTTCTTTTGGATTTTTTTAAATATGGTTTTAGCGAATTCATGATCAATAGACTCAATACTATCTAATTCTTCCTTGAAGGCATCGAACAATGACTGTACTCCTTCATTTTTTAATATATCCTCTGCCTTTTGATCTTCAGGGTGTATTTCATCTTCAAAATATATCTTTACTTTTTCTGGTATCTCTGATAAATAAGATAGGCTTTCTTGTACTGTAGACACCATAGTTTTTATCCAATCGTACTGTTCCTTTACATGGGATTCATCTATATATCCTGATTCTAAAAGATATGGTATACATAATCTAGTTATCCTATCTAAATCACTTTTTCTTATATATTGTCCATTTATCCAGTTTAGCTTATCTTTATCAAATACTCCACCAGTCTTAGAAACTCTTTCAAATGAAAACTCATCTATCAATTCATCCATACTAAATATTTCCTTATTAGATTCAGGACTCCATCCAACAAGGGCCAAATAGTTCACTAATGCCTCAGGTAGGTATCCCCTCTTTCTGAAATCTTCTACCGACACATCGCCCTGTCTTTTACTTAATTTTTTCTTATCTTTGTTTAATACAGTGGGAAGATGTACATACTGTGGTGCATCCCAACCAAATGCTTCATACAGATATACATGTTTAGGTGTAGAAGGAAGCCATTCCTCTCCTCTAACTATATGGGTTATATTCATCAAATGATCATCAACAACCACAGCAAAGTGATATGTGGGAAATCCATCAGATTTCAATAATACCTGATCATCCATATCACTGGTATTTATAGTAACCTTACCCCTTACTAAATCTTGAAATTCTATATCTCTGCTATGGGGTAATTTTAATCGTACTGTATACTCTTCACCGTTAGCTATCCTTTTCTTAGCTTCATCTATATCTATACTTCTACAGTATCCATCATATCTTGGTATCTTACCTTGTGCCTTTTGGTATTCCCTAACTTCATCTAATCTTTCCTTGGTACAAAAACAATAATATGCATGACCACTTTCAATAAGTTCATCTATATATTTCTTATATATCTGTAACCTCTCTGACTGTATATATGGTCCATATTCTCCTATTTGTGTTATTTTACTGTCTTTCGTAACTACGCCTTCATCATGTTGTATCCCTGACCATTCCAATGCATTTATTAGATTCTCAATAGCCCCTTCAACATATCTAGTTCTATCTGTATCTTCAATTCTCAACACAAATTTACCATTATTTTTTTTAGCGAATAAATAATTATATAAAGCAGTTCTCAATCCTCCGATATGTAAATACCCTGTAGGACTAGGGGCAAACCTCACTCTTATATCAGACATTCGTATTCCCTCCAATTT
This sequence comes from Clostridiisalibacter paucivorans DSM 22131, assembly GCF_000620125.1. Taxonomy (NCBI): domain Bacteria; kingdom Bacillati; phylum Bacillota; class Tissierellia; order Tissierellales; family Thermohalobacteraceae; genus Clostridiisalibacter; species Clostridiisalibacter paucivorans. The sequence goes on from NZ_JHVL01000023.1 coordinate 15,132, forward strand.
TCTCTTTTCAAAGATATATTATATAATAGATTCTCATCCCTATCAAGAAATGAACTGATTTCTATTATAAATATTTTATCACTTGTGGAATATATTTATCCAATACTATCACAAATAATTATGCTCTTCATATAATGTAGTATCCCATTAACAAATATTACTTAAAAATTTTCATTAAGGAGGTGAATCTCATGGCTGATGGTAAAGGTGGAATCCTTGGCTGCTATGGAGATGATTCCAGTTTATTATTTTTCTTCTTGTTATTAGTAATCCTTTTTGGATGTGGCTTTGGTGGCTATAGATGCTAACAGTAAAAAAGGATATATACGAGTTACTCGTATATATCCCTAATTCTATTTAAACTATTATTTCTTAAGGTAGTTATATGCTTCTTCAATGCAGATTTTCCCTTTTGCACATCCTTCTCCACAAAAGATTCTACTATAATTCTGTGTTCCTCCAGTGCAGTCTCCAACCTCCCAGGAGTTCTAATAGATTTTTCCCTTATGACCTTTATATACTGCTGAAAGTCTCTAAGCATATTATCTAGATATCTACTCTTGGTAGCCTTATATATAACTTCATGAAACTGAGTATTTAAGTCCAATATCTTATCCACATCATCCTTAGCAGTGTAAAACTCCATTAAATCATAAATTTCCTTTAATTGGACCAACTCTTCATCATTCATTCTCTCCATAGCCCATTCAACTGCCAAATCTTCTATAGCTAATCTAATATTTAATATATCATTTATATCTTGAGTAGTAATCCCCTTTACAATCACACCTTTATTAGGTATACTTTCCACAAGACCTTCTAGTTCCAACTGTTTTAAACCCTCTCTAACTGGCGTCCTGCTAACTCCCAACTTGCTGGCTAATTTGCTTTCCACAAGTTTTTGACCTTCCACATATTTGCCTTCTAATATTTCATCTCGTAATATATTGAATATCCTAGAAGTTAAGGAACTCATACCATCTTTATCTATATAAATATCTTTAGTCATCGAATTTCCTCCATACTATAATATCTCTGTAATGCCATTCTACCCTATAATATTTTTTTAGTCAATGAGTATAGTCCCTTAAAGATAGCAAAATCATCTATTAAGGCTTCTTACATATTGCATTGGTAATTTCCTCAGTAGTTGCATTTCCTCCTAAATCTTTAGTCTTCCATTTCCCTTCTTCCAGTACAGTCCATACAGCCTTTCTAATCCTATTTGCAGCTTGTTTTTCATCAATATAGTCCAACATCATAGCAGAAGACATTATACATGCTATTGGATTGGCCAACGACTTACCAGCAATATCAGGGGCACTTCCATGTACCGCTTCAAATATACCTATATCCGATCCTATATTTGCCCCTGGCACTAATCCCAATCCCCCTACTAGACCAGAAGCTAAATCAGACAATATATCACCATATAAATTAGGCATAACTAATATATCATATTTTTCGGGATACATAACCAATTGCATACACATATTGTCTACTATCTTCTCTTCATATTCTATATCCGGATATTTTTTAGCTACAGATTTAGCACAATCTAAGAATAGACCATCGGTAATCTTCATTATATTAGCTTTATGCACCGCTGTCACCTTTTTTCTATTCTGTTCCTTTGCATATTTAAATGCCTCTTCCACAATCCTTATAGAACCCTTTTTCGTTATGACCTTTATGGCCTCTGTTACATCTTCATTTATCTTATGCTCTATACCTGCATATAACCCTTCAGTATTTTCCCTAAAGACTACTAAATCTACATTATCAAACCGCCCTTTGGTTCCAGGCATAGATTTTAATGGCCTTATATTAGCATAGGTATCAAACTTTTGTCTCAATGTTACATTTATACTTTTGAATCCCTTTCCTATGGGAGTAGTTATGGGGCCCTTTAATACTACTCTATTTTTAGATATACTCTCCAACAGAGTCTTAGGTATAAAACTACCTGTTTTTTTATATGTGTCAGCTCCAGCATTTACTATATCCCACTCTATCTTTACACCAGTGGCATCCACCACCTCTTTGGCAGCGAAGGCAACCTCTGGTCCTATTCCATCTCCAGGTATTAATGTAACTCTAGTCATTGTCAATTCCTCCAAAATTCTTTTTAACCCAATTTAAATATCCACCTGCCATAAGGATATCAACATCTCTCTTTGAACCTGCAAAACGACACTTTATTACTATATCTTTGGTCTTATTTATAACTTCAATTTCATTGTTTTCAATCAACAAATCTCTCAACTTATATATATATATATCATCATCAAAACCTATGTTTTCATAATCCTCTTTATTTATGAACTCCAAAGGTATTATACCTGCATTGATCAAATTCGCCTTATGAATTCTAGCAAAGGATTTAGCTAAAATAGCCTTTATTCCAAGATATAATGGTACTAAAGCAGCATGTTCTCTGCTTGAGCCTTGACCATAATTTTCTCCTCCAACTATAAACCCACCATTATTTTCTTCACATCTCTTCCAAAATTCATCATCTATAGTGCTAAATGCATATTTAGAAAGATGGGGAATATTTGATCTATATGGTAGCAAACTGGCATTAGATGGCATTATATGATCTGTAGTTATGTCATCATCTACCTTCAACACCACTTTACCCTCTATACAATCCTTCAATTTCTTATTTATAGGAAATGGTTTAATATTTGGACCCATTTTGACCTTTAAGCCATCTCTTTTTTCTGAAGGATATATGAATAAATTATTATTTTCTTTAAATACCTCGGGTACATCTATGTCTATTGCCTCTCCCAATACCCTTGGGTCTTCAGCATAACCCTTTATGGCTGATATAGCTGCCACTTCTGGACTTACCAAATATACATGGGCACTCTTAGTTCCGCTTCTTCCATAGAAATTCCTATTAAAAGTTCTCAAAGATATGGCATCATTCTTAGGTGCTTGCCCCATACCTATACATGGACCACATGCACATTCCAATACCCTTGCACCAGCTGAAATCATATGGGCTAAAGCTCCATTTTCTGCTAGCATATTTAGTATTTTACTTGATCCAGGCGATATACTGAGACTTACATCTGGATGAACTTTTTTGCCTTTCAGTATATTGGCAACCTTCATTAAGTCTGTATATGATGAGTTAGTGCAGCTACCTATAGCTACCTGATCTACCTTTAGCCCCTTTATATTCTCTATTGTATCTACATTATCAGGACTATGGGGTTTAGCTACTAATGGTACTATATCTCCTAAATCTATATCTATCACATCATCATAAACTGCATCTTCATCTGCCTTTAATTCAATCCAATCTCCTTCTCTATTTTGAGACCTTAGATATTCATATGTTTCATTGTCACTAGGAAATATGGATGTAGTAGCACCTAATTCAGCGCCCATATTGGTTATAGTGGCCCTATCTGTTACTGATAAGTACTTAATCCCATCACCTGAATATTCTATAACCTTTCCTACCCCACCTTTTACTGTTAATTTATCTAGTATATACAATATAATATCTTTTGCAGAAACCCATGGTTTAAGATTTCCGTTAAGATTTACATTTAAAACCTCTGGCATCTTAAGCCAATATTTCCCTGTAGCCATTGCAACTGCCACATCTAACCCACCAGCTCCAATAGACAACATACCAAGGCCTCCATTTGTGGGGGTATGGCTATCCGAGCCTATCAATGTACCCCCTGGTTTCCCAAAGTTCTCTAAATGTAATTGGTGACATATACCATTACCAGGCTTAGAAAAAACAATTCCATATTTAGCAGCAGCACTCTTTATAAATTCATGGTCATCAGCATTTTCGAATCCTGTCTGCAATGTATTATGATCTATATATGCAACAGATAAATCAGTCTTTATATCCTTTATATCCATTGCCTCTAATTGTAAATATACCATGGTTCCTGTGGAATCTTGGGTCAATGTTTGGTCTATTTTTATCCCTATTTCTTCTCCCTTTTTTAGTTGTCCTGAAACTATATGTCTTTCAAGTATCTTATATGTCAAATTTTTTCCCATAGTATCCTCTCCCTTTAAGCCTGTTTCATGTCTAATCCATTTTCTAAAAGATATTCTTCATATATATTTAATAATTCTTTATCAGTTAAAGCCCTCTTCAAAGATACAGAAGTATGTCTAACCTTTTCCAATACCCTTGATGCAGTAAAATTATCTATATTTATATCATTTTGAGATAATTTATTCTTAATTGCAGCAGTTCCTGAGTGTTTTCCTATAACAATCTTTCTTTCCAATCCCAATTCATCAGGATTAAATATTTCATATGTCAATGGATTTTTAAGGGCTCCATCAGCATGTATGCCTGATTCATGTGAGAATATATTCTTGCCCACTATAGTCTTCCATGGTGAAATGTCTCTACCAGAGGCTATAGAAACATATTCACATAGGGGTTTGAGCTTATTTATATTATATCCATTATCTATATTCAAGGAACTCTTCAATGCCATTGCAGCCTCTTCCAATGCAGCATTTCCTGCCCTTTCTCCCAATCCATTCACTGTAACGCCAACATAATTAGCCCCTGCCATAACTCCCGCTATAGCATTTGCTGTCGCCATACCTAAATCGTTATGGGTATGCATTTCCACATCTATACCTACATTATCCTTTATATATTTAACAATGTCATAGGTATCTATAGGATTCATTATACCCACTGTATCGCAAAATCTCACCCTGTCAGCTCCAGCTTCCTTTGCCAATTTTGCAAATTTCAACAAGAATGGTCGTTCAGTTCTAGAACTATCTTCGGCATTCACTGAGACGTACATTCCATTTTTCTTAGCATAATAAACAGCATTGGTCATATCCTCCAAGACCTCTGCCCTAGTAGATTTCAATTTATGTTTTATATGGATATCTGATGTGGATATAGATATGGCAACTGCATCTACACCACAATCTATGGACGCTTGTATATCTCTAATAACGGCTCTATTCCAACCCATAATACTTGCCTTTAAATTGCTTTTAACTATTTTCCTTATAACTTCCTTTTCATCTCCACCCATGACAGGTATACCTGCCTCTATCTGTTCAACCCCAACTTCATCTAAAAGTTTAGCTATATAAATTTTTTCTTCATTAGCAAAAACAACTCCAGCAGTTTGTTCTCCATCTCTAAGCGTAGTATCTACCAATCTAATTTTCCTTTCCACACCAATTCCTCCCTTAACAAAATTTCTTCTTTGCATCTTTGTATACAATTATACATTTTTTGAAATGTGTTTGTCAATAACTTTCATAATTTAATTTTTGAATTACTTTTTATTAACAATTTATCCATCCTTAATTTTAATATGAAATCCTTTATTTTTAAACGTTTTTATGCATTATATCGATTGAACTCAAAAATATTTTTAATATTTTCCAATGCAAGTTATTTATTTATTTATTCATTAATTTTATAATTCTCTCCTTTTATTCAAACTTGATATTTATATACTCTTTATTTTTTTTGCCATATATAATAAACTATTTACAAGATAAGTTTAAAATTTAAAATAAATTAGGAGGCCTTTTTATGAATTTTAAAAGTACCGATGTGGGTAAAGCATCTGTAAACATGGCTATATCCTCTAGAGCTGAAGAGGAAAGACTCATAAAAGAATATAAATCCAAGGGAATGATTGCAACAGCAGTAGATATAGGTGGAGATCTCATTGCATCAATACCTAAAATTATAGAGAGGGCAATAGTCTCTTCCAAAAGATGTGGGCTTATTGAAGAATCCCATATACATGAAGGGGCAGTGGTAGGTGCTACTAGAGAAGCTATCATGCAAGTGGGAGACAAGGCCCATGGCTTTAGTGTTGGAGGCAAGATAGGTATTGCTCGAAGTGGAGAACATATAAGTGTATGTATATTTCTAAGTATAGGACTTCTTCACTTAGATGAAGTTGCCATAGGATTGGGACATAGGTCTATACCCATAATAAAGTAATATTCCCAGAATTTTAACAATATTTATTCTTGACATATATATTTATATAATATATAATCACACTCAAATATAAATTTGAAGCGTTGTAAGAATTCGTAGATTATGTAGTGTAGTATAGTAGGTAATACGTAGAATGGTAGCATGGTAGGGAGTTCTTTATAATTTTTGTATAACACTCTCCTATGGGAGAGTTTTTTGTTTTTTTAAACTATTATAAATATAAAAATATTTTTTAGGAGGATGGTAGTATGGTAGTGAAAAAAAGATTTGCTATTCTAATTTCTATCTTGTCAATTTTTTCAATTCTTTTAATAGGCTGTTCTGATGATAAAACAGCTGAAAATCAAAACTCTTCATCTAATTCAAATGATGATCAGAAAGTTTCCATAGGTATTTCTCAAATTGTTGAACATCCTGCTCTGGATGCTGCTAGAGAGGGTTTTATTGCCGCTTTAGATTCCAAAGGATTTAAAGATGGAGAAAATCTCGAAGTGGATTATCAAAATGCCCAAGGGGATATGCCCACGGCTCAAACTATAGCCAATGATTTTGTATCTTCTAAAAAAGATTTAATTTTAGCTATAGCTACCCCTACAGCTCAAGCAGCTTATAATGTAACCAAGGATATTCCAATAGCTATTACTGCCGTTACAGATCCTGTAGAAGCAGGTTTAGTAAAATCTTGGGATAAATCCAATACTAATGTATTTGGTACCAGCGATGCTACTCCAGCAGATAAGCAATTTAAGCTTATCCAAGAACTGTTTCCAAATGCCAAAAATATTGGGATTATATACAATACAAGTGAAACTAATTCAGAAATCCAAGTAGAAAAAGTTAAAAAAATAGCAGCAGATTTAGGATTAAATATAATCACATCGGGAGTAACCAATGTAAATGAGATTAGTCAATCCTTAGATTCTATTACTAACGATATAGATGTATTATATACTCCTACTGACAATACTGTAGCATCATCTATGCCATTAATTGTAGATAGATGTACTGAGAAAAACATCCCTGTTATAGGGGCAGAAAAGGCCCATGTTGAAGCAGGGGCATTGGCAACTGAAGGAATAGATTACTACAAATTAGGATTTGAAACTGGCCTAATAGCAGTGAAGGTATTAGAAGGAGAGTCCCCTGAAGATATGCCCATTTCAACACTTAAAAATACCGAACTAGCTATAAATCTAAAAACAGCAAAAATGTTGGATTTAAATATTCCAACAGACATCAAAGACAATGCAATATTGATTGGGGAGGAGTAGATATGTTTACATTTTGGATTAATACTATGGAACAAGGACTAATTTTTTCTATAATGGTTCTTGGTGTCTTTATAACATATAAAATATTAGACTTTCCTGACTTATCTGTAGATGGCAGTTTCCCTTTGGGAGCTGCTGTTGCAGCTAGTATGCTTACTAGAGGAGTAGATCCCATAATTACCAGTATATTAGCCCTATTAATGGGTATGTTAGCAGGCTTTTTCACAGGGATTTTGCACGTTAAATTTAAAATTACTAATCTCCTTTCCGGTATATTAGTAATGATAGGTCTTTATTCCATTAATCTCAGGGTAATGGGAAAAGCAAATGTACACCTTTTTGATAAAGAGACTTTGTTTAGCAATAATATTAATCCCTTAATAATTATACTTGCATTTATGATTATAACTAAATTAGTATTAGACTTTTTATTAAAGACTAAATTTGGTTTTATATTAAAGGCTACGGGAGATAACCCACAATTAGTAACATCTTTGGGGATAAATATAGGAACTATAAAGATATTGGGATTAATGATAGCCAATGGTTTTGTATCTCTGTCAGGAGCAATACTGGCACAATATCAGGGCTTTTCTGACGTAGGTATGGGAGCTGGTATGATAGTTATGGGATTGGCATCTATTATATTGGGTGAGGCAATACTTAAGAAAACCCCTTTAAACTCTCCTACAATAATGGCAGTAATAGGTGCATTATTATATCAGATAGGAACTGGATTCGCATTGAAACTGGGATTCCCTGCAACAGATTTAAAGCTCATAACTGTAATAATAATAGTATTGGCATTGGCATTCAAAAACAACCCTTTAAAGTTTAATCTAAAAAAGTTTATATTTACTGGAGGTGATTCCCCTGTTACGAATACGAAATCTGCATAAGACATTCAATAATAATACTGTAAATCAAGTAACCTTATTTAAAAGTCTATCTTTAGATATAGAAGAAAATGACTTCGTTACAATAATAGGTAGTAATGGTGCAGGAAAATCAACCTTATTAAATATAATCTCTGGAATGATAAGTATAGATGATGGAACTATAGTTTTGAATGATAAAGATATCTCTAAAATGACAGAATTTAAAAGAACAAGATTCATAGGGAGGGTATTTCAAGATCCTTCTTTAGGTACTTCTCCTTCTATGACTATACTAGAAAATCTGTCCATGGCATATAATAAAGGAAGAAGTTTCGGTCTTTCTCATGGTGTATCCAATAAAAACATACCCCTCTTTAAGGAACTTTTGTCCCAATTGTCTTTGGGACTAGAAGACAAATTAGATACAAATGTTGGTATGTTATCTGGGGGACAAAGACAATCTCTAGCATTAATTATGGCAACACTGTCTACGCCTAAGTTATTGCTTTTAGATGAGCATACAGCAGCACTAGATCCTAAAACCTCTGAAACAATAATAAAGATTACTAAAGATATAGTTAAAGATAAGAAAATATCTACTCTTATGGTAACACATAATTTGAATCACGCTATAGATATAGGAAACAGACTAATTATGCTCCATAGGGGTGCTGTAGTATTAGACATAAGGGACAGAGAAAAGGATAACTTAACTATAGATAAATTACTAAAATTATTCAATAATATAAATCCCTCAGATAGCTTGAGTGATAGGTTGCTATTTTCATAAAATTTATATTGCTTAAAGTTAAAAATGGAATTGTAAACTATAATAGTCTACAATTCCATTTTGTTTTTTATAATTTCTAATAGCCCTAATCTACAAGGTGAACTTACATATGCTTTGGGGGGTTGTCTTTTATAAAATTTTATATTTTAAATTTGTTTACTTCTTCCTTTAGATATTGTGCTAATTCATGCATATTTTCCACATAAGAACTTACTTCTTCCATAGCTGCCAATTGCTGTTCTGTGGATGCTGAAACCTCCTGTGTAGAGGCTGAAGTCTCCTCTGCCGCTGCAGATATACTTTCCATTATTGTAAGTACCTCTCCCTTTTCCACATCCATATCATCAATCATTGATTGACAGTCCTTTATTCGTGTAATCAAATTATTTAATGATTCATTTATGTTTTCAAATATAATGCCTGTATTAGACACTGCTTCTTTTTGTTCCTCTGTAGATGACTTTACATCTTCCATAGCATTAACTGCCTCTTCAGTTCCCTGCTGCATATTCATAATTATTTTATTGATTTCTCCAACAGAATTAGTAGTCTCCTCTGCTAAATTTCTTATTTCTTCAGCTACAACAGCAAATCCCCTTCCTGCTTCTCCAGCTCTAGCTGCCTCAATAGCTGCATTCAATGCCAATAGATTCGTCTGTTCCGCTATATCTCCTATGGCAACAGTTATCTTATCTATGTCTTTAGAACTATCACTTAGTTTATTCACTACACTATTTATCTTTTCTATAGATTTTTCATTATCTTTAGATTTATACTCCAGTTCATTTATTACATGGGAACCATCATCGCTAATCTTATTTGTATCATCTGAAATATCTCCCATATACTTAACAGCATTGTTCAATTTATTTAAGATATCGGCTAAATTACTCATTCTCATGGCACCATTTTCTGTATCTCTAGCCTGTTGTTCTCCACCTTTAGCCAAGTCCTCTATGGTACTAGCTACTTCTCCAGCAGCAGTAGAGGTCTGCTCGGTTATAGTATTTAACCCATCAGAAGATTCATTTATAGTGTTTGATGCATCAATTATATGACTAATCATATTCTTTAAATTATCTATCATTATATTAAAATTATATCCAGTTTCTCCAAATTCATCTTTAGTCTTTATATCTACATAGGAATTAAGATCTCCTTTGGCGGCCTGTTGAAAAGCAGATTTTAATCCTAATAATGGTTTATGTATATTTCTAGCTATTATAAAAGCCAATACTATTCCAATAGCTACACCAATGATACTCCAAAATATAATATATCTCTTTATACCATTGGTATCAGATAATAATTCGCTTTCATCCAACTCAGCAAATATCTTCCATCCAGTTTTTTCATTGGTTATATGGTATAAATACTTCTTTTCTTTCCCGATATTGTACTGATTTTCATCTTCCTTTTCCGATTCGATTGAGCTCCATAATTGTTCACCAAAATAATCTCTTTTCCCTATAATTTCAGTATCTACATTGGCTATCATTACCCCTTGTTCAGAAGTTACATATACTTGTCCCTTTTTTCCGATTTTAGTATTTCCAATACTAGCCCCAAATTCATCCAGTACTATGTCAGCTGCTATAACCCCCAATATATCTTCATTGGAATTTCTTAATACCTTAGATACTGTAACAGTAACTTGATTGGTGCTTTCATCTACATAAGGATCGCTCCAAATCGCATCTTGACTATTTAATGCATCTTTATACCAATCTCTAACTCTAGGATCATAGTCTTCAGAAACGCCTAATCCTGCTCCCGATATAATTTCTCCCAATTTAGTACCAACGTATAAATCTAATATCTCTGGTCTTTCATGGGCAAACCCCCCCATTAGATTAATGAGCATATCTGTATTTCCATTTTCCAATAGTTTATTGTTAAATTCATCTACACCTTTCAAGGTTATATTTGCTTCTGACAATGATTCTACTTTACTTTCAGTAACCGTCAAAAACATAGATACCTCTTCATTTATAGCCTCTAATGTCTGCTGGGATGTCAGTGATAATTTATTCTTCATAGCTTTATGTGTTTCATTATAAGATAAATACCCCAATATCCCTAGCAATAATAATATAGATGATGTAATCCATATTATAAGCCTATACTTTATACTGCTTTTAAACTGCGTTAACTTTGCTTCCTTCACATTTAACTACCTCCATTCCCTTTATCCCCTGATTTTATTTTTTTTGATGCATCCCCAAAGCATCTAATAGAACAATTTAATTATATCAAAACATAGCATATTTTCACAATAATTTACCTTTTATTACATTTGATTAAATATTTTATAAAAATACTCAAAAATACAAAAATAAACCATGAATCTTGATTATATTGTATGTTATACTCTATAAAATATAAAAAGACCCTTAGAACAATAATTAGTCTAAAGGTCTCATTTTATTTATATTTTTAATTTTGCCCTTTCAAATTCTCTCTTTACACACTCCGAAACATCTTTTTCATCAATAGTACTCTTTTCTCCACTATCTCTTAGCACAAATTCAACTTTTCCTTCAGAGGCATCTCTTCCCACAGTAACCCTCATAGGTATACCTATAAGCTCTGCATCATTAAATTTAACCCCTGCCCTTTCTTTTCTATCATCTAAAAGTACCTCTATACCCATATCTGAAAGTTCATTATATAATTTTTCTGCCAATTGAACTTGGTCTTCTTTTTTAACATTCACTACTGTAATTACAACATGATATGGAGCTACAACCAATGGCCAAATAATACCATTATCATCATGATATTGTTCAATTATAGCTGCCAATGTCCTAGAAACACCTATTCCATAACATCCCATAACAAATTTCTGATCTTTTCCATTTTCATCTAAAAATGTAGCATTTAATCCTTCACTGTATTTAGTGCCTAATTGGAATATATTCCCTACTTCTATACCTCTATCCATTTTCAATTCTGCACCACATTTAGGACATCTATCTCCTAGTTTCACTAATAATAGATCCTCAACTACTTCTCCAGTAAAGTCCCTTCCATAATTTACATTTTTAATATGGATATCTGTTTCATTTCCACCAACTATGGCATTCTTCATTTTAGTAACCCTTGAATCCACATATATCTTAACATCATCTTTTAATCCTATGGGACCTGCAAAACCTACATTTGCTCCTGTTACTTCTTTTATAGTTTCTTCATCGGCCAATTCCACAAGATGTTCAGGCACTCCCAATAAATTAACTAATTTAGTCTCGTTTAATTCCCTGTCTCCAGGTATTAGTACTGCTATTACATCGTCTTCTACTTTATAAAGTAATGTCTTTATAAATTTCTCTCCACCACAATTAAAGAAATTAATAAGGTCTTCTATTGTACCTACGTTTGGTGTATCTATCCTTTCCATAGGTAGTATATCTTCACCAGATAGATTTATATCATATACAGCAGCTGCCTTTTCATCGGTCGCTGCATAATCACAGGCATCACAATATGCCACAAGACTCTCTCCTACATCAGACATAGCCATAAATTCATGGGAATTATTCCCTCCCATAGCACCAGAATCTCCTTCAACTATTTTAAATTTAAGTTTACATCTAGTAAATACCCTTTCATATGCCTCCCACATTTCACGATATGAATTTTCCATTCCTGCTTCATCTTTATCAAAACTATATGCATCTTTCATTAAAAACTCTCTAGATCTCATAAGTCCAAATCTAGGTCTTTTTTCATCTCTATACTTAGTCTGTATCTGATAAATATTTAATGGTAATTGTTTATAGGACTTAAGCTCATTCCTTATTACATCTGTAAATATTTCTTCATGTGTTGGTCCTAAACAAAATTGTCTTTCATTTCTATCTTTCAACCTAAACATTTCTGGACCAAAATCAGACCATCTTCCTGTTTCTTGCCACAATTCAGCAGGTTGAATAGCAGACATAAGTAATTCTTGAGCTCCTGCTCTGTCCATTTCTTCTCTTACTATATTTTCAATTTTTTTCAAAACTCTATGTCCCAAAGGCAAATAAGAATATACACCAGATACTAACTTTCTTATCATTCCTGCCCTTAAAAGTAATTGATGACTAGGTATTTCTGCCTCCGAAGGCACTTCCCTAAGGGTAGGCATATATAATTTAGACATCTTCATTTTTACCATCTCCTTTTAAAATTTCACATATAAAAAACCTCCATCCCCAATAGGGACGAAGGTCTATCTCCGCGGTACCACCCTTATTGACCAAAATGGTCCTCTTCAATCACAGTAAGCTCCAGGACGGGTTCTATATCCATAGGGACGAAAATCTTTCAGCCGTGGATTTTCTCTCTTATAGTCCATAAATATATACTATTTCCCTTCTACGCATAAATTCTATTCAATTAAATTTATAATACTAAAAATCCTAATCATTGTCAAATCTATTTTTCACTAAATTATCAATAGCATTCTTCAACCTATTCACAAAGATATAAAACAGTCCGTAGTTGGTAGTCTGTAGTTCATAGCACAATGAAGAAATCCTTAAGGATTTCTTCCATCAACTACGAGCTACGGACTACTAACTGTATTCCAACAAACATACAGCTTGGGATGATATTCCCTGTCCTCTACCTTCAAATCCCAATCTCTCTGTTGTGGTGGCCTTTATATTTATACATGCCTTATCACATTTCAATGCCTTTGATATATTTAGTCTCATATCTTCTATATAGGGAGCCATTTTAGGCATCTGTGCCACTATTACACTATCTATATTACTTATCTTATATCCTTTACTATTCATCAAATCATATACTTCTGTTAACAATTTCATACTGGATATATCTTTATATCTACAATCTGTATCAGGGAAATGCTTACCTATATCTCCCTCTCCCATTGCACCTAAAATACTGTCCATGATAGCATGAACCAATACATCGGCATCAGAATGACCCAATAGACCAAGCCCGTACTCTATACTAACTCCCCCTATAATTAAAGGCCTGTTTTCCACAAGTTTATGTACATCATATCCAATTCCTACTCTCAAATTTCTACCTCCTTAATGTCTTAGAAACTACATCCAAATCCTCTTTAGTAGTCACCTTTATATTTTCATAACTACCCATAATCACCCTTACTGGCTGTCCCAATATCTCCACTGCCATACTATCATCTGTAACAGGTATATTTTCTTTTAAAACCTTATCATATGCACTTTTTATCATATTATATTCAAAACATTGAGGAGTCTGTATAGCCCATAATGTATTTCTATCGGGTGTGTTAATCACTTCTGAACTATCATTTACCTGCTTTATAGTGTCCTTAACAGGAACTCCCAGCACACATGCCCTAAATTCCATTACTCCTTCTATACCCATTTTTATTCCATCCTGAGTTATACAGGGCCTTGCACCGTCATGTATCAATACAATATCTGTACATTTATCTATAGCAGCTAAACCATTATATACTGAATGTTGCCTCTCAACGCCTCCAGCTATTACTTGGTTTACCTTTTCAAATCCATATCTATTTACTACCTTTTCTATTGTATAAGGTATTTCATCCTTTCTTACCACAAGTATAATTTCGTCTATATAATTACAATTGTTAAACACTTGAACTGTATGTGCCAAAATAGGCTTTTTTTCTATCTCTATAAACTGCTTATTAATACCCATATCCATCCTTTTACCCATTCCTGCAGCAGGAATAATTACAGATATATATTTCCCATTATACGACATAATCTTCCTCCAATCTATAATATATGCATATTATTATATCATAAAAATAGTTCTACTATTTTTATGATATAATATTGTTAAATTTTAGTTGTTAGTTTTTTGATTTGTAAATTTAGGTAATATATGTTAGTGTATTTAATATATTATGAATTAGATTTATAATATATATTTTCAAAAATTTGTTTTGCTTTTTTAGGACAAGCTTGTATTGGAGGAAAAATAATATGTATTATATAAGAAGCCCAGATAAAAATTTATTAATTTGAAATAATACCACTAAATATACCTATTGATACTAAAAATATTCTAAAATATAAAATTATGGTTTGATTTACAATGATACATCTATAAATGATTGAAATTTCAATTTATTTATACTATATTATATTAGGAGGAATAAATCAGCCTATGTCTGAACCAAGTGACCCTGAATGGAAAGATGATTCTATAGAATATGATAATATAATAACATGGGTGAATGAAATTGGCCTTGTGCCATTGAGGTTAAATTTCTCTTGTAGTTTATATATAAACTATACTCCTAAGAAATCATACGATGGAAACTTTAAAATTACTACTAACGAACAAATATACACTATTCTTTTTTATGATCATAAAAGTTTTCCTGTAAATTATGACATTAATTTTTTATCTTCAATAGCCATTAAAGACGGAGAAAATTTAGAAGTTTTTTATTTTTCTGATTTTGATGATACACCTTCATTAGATTTCACTTGGAACCCAAAAGATAAGTTTATATATAACGCTTGTAAAGATAGTATTACTATGGATTACCCTAATCAATTTTCTGGTGGTTTCATGTGGACATCAGGAGAATGTATTCCTAGTACTGTAAATGTTGAAACAGAAGTTGATTTTTAAAAATAAAGTATTAATATATTGTTAAACAAGATAGAAAGGAGAATTCAATATGAAATTAATAAAATCAAAATTATTTTTTGTTTTTTTAGTTTTATTGACAATAGGAATAACAGTCAGTGCTTCAAATATTAGTGAGCTTGATTTATTTAAAAAAGAGATACACAAAATAGGTTCAGAAGTAAGAAATATTAATAAAAACGCTAGAAGTAAAGACATATCAGAAAAAGTAATATTAGAAATAGGAGATGAAAAAATAGCATTAGAACAATTTGAAACGGTAGGAGCAGGTTTAAAAACTAAAGATAAAAACAAAATAGCTGATTTTATAATTAGAGGAACTCTACTGAATAAAATAGC
Source organism: Clostridiisalibacter paucivorans DSM 22131 (assembly GCF_000620125.1). Classification (NCBI taxonomy): domain Bacteria; kingdom Bacillati; phylum Bacillota; class Tissierellia; order Tissierellales; family Thermohalobacteraceae; genus Clostridiisalibacter; species Clostridiisalibacter paucivorans. The sequence continues at coordinate 31,038 of NZ_JHVL01000023.1, forward strand.
CCAAGACAATGGAATAATAGTATCAGATAGTGATATTAAAAATTATATGCAAGAACTTAAATCTTTTATAGAAAACAATGCAAATGCAAAAGAACGATTTGATATATATCTAGAGAGTTTTGGATTCACCGAAAAAGAATTCTGGAATAATGAAAAAACATTTGACCAATACAGAAGTGCACTATTACAAGGAAAATATCGTAGTTATCTAAGAAAGTATTTCACTAATAAATATAAAAATAAAACACTAAATGAAATTAACGAATTAGTAAATAAAAGAATTGAAACTCTTATAGAAATTGAAAAGAAAAATATCAAGATAAAAAAACATTTTTAGTACCATAAAAATAAACACCCAGATTATTAATAACCTAGGTGTTTATTTTTGTGATAACGGTATAAAAAAGTTAGTAGTTATTTGTTAGTAGTTAGTAGCCCAATGATGAAATCCATAAGGATTTTAACCATCAACTACTAACTACTAGCTACGAACTAATAACTATCTTCATCTATACTGCCTTATCTATCATGCTTTTGGGTTTAGCAAATATCATTCTTCCAGCTGCTGTTTGAAGCACACTAGTAACCATTACTCCTACAGTCTCTCCTATATGCTTTCTTCCTCCATCTACTACAATCATAGTACCATCATCAAGGTATGCAACCCCTTGGCCCGATTCTTTTCCATCTTTAATAACTTGAACAACCATCTCTTCTCCTGGTAAAACCACAGGCTTTACTGCATTGGCTAACTCATTTATATTGAGGACGTCCACTCCATGAAATTCTGCAACCTTATTTAAGTTAAAATCATTGGTTACTACTTTTCCTCCAAGAAATTGAGCCAATTTCAATAATTTACTATCTACTTCTTCCACATCTTCAAAATCCTTAGAATCTATAATAACTTCTATGTCTATTTCTTTTTGAATTTTATTTAGTATATCTAACCCTCTTCTTCCTCTATTTCTCTTCAATGCATCTGAAGAATCAGCGATATGTTGTAATTCTTCCAATACAAATTCTGGTATTATTAACGGTCCTTCCACAAAACCAGTATTACAAATATCTGCTATTCTACCATCTATTATAACACTGGTATCTAATACCTTAGGTTTAACTTTTGATTTAGTTTCTATCTCTTCAACCTTCTCCTTATTTCCACTATCTCTTCTAAACAGACATACCAGATTAGAAAAATCTTCTCTCTTTTTAGTAGGTATAATAGCACCTAAATACCCAAATAAAAGATATAATAATATGGATACTGCAACACCAAGGTAAGGAATACTCAATTTATAAAAGGGTTGACTCAACAGATACGCTATCAATAATCCCACTATAAGGCCTACTGAACCAAAGGCTATATCCCAAGCGGGAACTCTTTGAAGCTTTCCTTCTGCTGTTACCGCAATCTTCTTTCCAGCTACCATAATTTTAGAAGAAAAAATTAAAAATATAATTCCACCTAATATACTAAAGAAAGAAAAGATAAATAATTCCATTTTAGGACTAATAAAATCCAAAATTTCCAAAGAAGTAACAAATACTGCTATACCAAGACCCAATAAAACACCTACTAAAGTCAATACTATTTTAATTATTTTATTGACCACTTCACCACCTCCTATACTATATTTATTCCCATGTTTTTATATCTTTATAACTTAATTTACCATATTTTTTATAGTTATTAGTTAAAATAATATTACAATATTATAAATACATATTATAATATTGTATCCACATTTATCCATTTTTATAAAATAAGTCTATATTATATCTATTTCATTGTCAAGTATAAATATATAAAAAAAGCGTCAAAAGACGCTATTGAACGACCTCTTCAATTAAGTTTTCTGCTTCTACTTCTCCAATATTTTTGGCCAATACTATTTCACTAATTAATATCTGTTTAGCATTATTGAGCATCTTTCTCTCTCCAGTAGATAATCCCTTTTCTCTATCTCTAATTATAAGATTCCTAACTACAGAGGCTATTTCATATATATCTCCGCTCTTAAGTTTATCCATATTAGCTCTATATCTTCTATTCCAGTTTTGAGGCATTTTAGTTTCATCATCACTTAGTACTCCCAATACATGATCAACTTCTTCTACACTGATAACCTCTCTTATACCTATGTCTTCAATATTGTCTATGGGAACCATTACTTTCATTTCACCCATAGGCATCTTCATTACATAATACTTTCTCTTTTTACCCAATATCTCCTTTTCCTCTATACCTTCTATTATACCTGCTCCGTGCATTGGATAAACAATTTTATCTCCTATATTGAACATTACACACCCTCCCAACAAAGAAACAAAGACTCTCACCATAAGTATACATTATATTGTAGAAAATGTCAAATTAAATATTTTACCATATGGTTCGATAACTGTCAAATAGTTTTTATTAATATTTTTAAATATGCCTATCTAACAATGACTGTTCTTGAATCCTTCTCAATCCTTCCTTTATACTTCTTGCTCTTATTTCCCCTATACCATCTACATCATTCAGTTGTGCAGTAGTTGCCTTTAAGATATCACCAAAGGAACCAAATTTATTTATTACATTTTCCAGTACCGCATTGGGCAACCTAGGTATCTTGCTTAAAATTCTATATCCCTTTGGAAAAACTGAGTAGTCTAAAGACTCTAATCCATTATCAAACCCAAGGACTTCCGCTATATTAGATAGGTTTAGTAGTTCCTCGGACGATAATTGTGCCATCCCCTCCAATATATCGTCAAATGTATTACCTTTACCCTTTAAATAATAATCCTTAATAATGTTTTCTCCATCTTCTTGAACCTCACTGGTAAGTTCATCCATTTGCATACTAATAAGTCTTCCTTCGTTCCCCAATTCTAAAATATACTTTTCTATTTCATCTACTATCCTTACGACCATTTCTGTCCTCTGGAGTACCTTTACCACATCATATACTGTCACTAACCCCTCAAATTCCAATGCACTTAAATTTGTCATAGATTGATCTAAAACTATTTTGTATTTTTCAAGGGTCTGTATTGCCTGATTAGCCTTAGTCAATATTTCACTGACATCTCTTAATACGTATTTAAAATCACCCTTATATAGAGTTATTATGTTTCTCCTTTGAGATATTGCTATAACTAAAGCCTTTGTTTGTTTTCCTACTCGTTCTGCAGTCCTATGTCTTATACCGGTCTCTTTAGAAAGAATGAAAGGGTCTGGAACTAGCTGGGTATTTGCATATAAGATTTTTTTACAATCATGACTCAATATTATAGCGCCATCCATCTTAGCCAATTCATATAAATATGCGGGAGAAAATTCATTATTTATATGAAATCCACCATTTACTATATCTAATACATCTTTATTATCTCCTATGACTATAATTGCTCCTGTTTTAGCCCTTACTATATTTTCCAATCCCTCTCTGAGCTTTGTTCCTGGAGCTAAAATCTTTATGGAATCATATATCTCTTCTAGTCCCTTATTTTTATCCTCTAACATAAGTTTATCCTCCTAATACTATATCTAGTGCATCTATTATATTGCCCACTGGAAACACATCCATCTTTTTATTGTCTATATTTAATCCCTTCATATTTGATTTAGGAATTATAGCCTTAGTAAATCCTAATTTCATCGCTTCTTTCAATCTACTTTCTATAAAGCTTATACTCCTTATTTCCCCAGTCAATCCCACTTCTCCCATTACTATCGTATTATGGTCTATCTCTTTATCTTTAAAGCTAGAAGCTATTGCACATATTATACCTGCATCTATGGCTGGCTCCTTTATCTGTATTCCTCCAGTAATATTAACATAGCAATCCATGTTTTGAGTCTGCAAACCCACTCGTTTTTCTAACACTGCCATCATTAATACTACCCTATTATAGTCTATTCCTGTAGCTACTCTTCTGGGCATACCAAATACCGTGGAACTAACCAATGCCTGAATCTCTACCAGCATAGGCCTTGTCCCTTCCATACAAGGGACTACAATAGTACCTGGCGTATTCATAGGCCTTCCTGATAACAACATCTCAGATGGATTTTTTACCTCCACCAGACCTATATCTCTCATTTCAAATATCCCTATCTCATTAGTGGAACCAAATCGATTTTTAACTCCTCTCAATATCCTATATGTATTATGTCTTTCTCCTTCAAAATATAGTACAGTGTCTACCATATGCTCAAGTACTCTAGGTCCTGCTATAGCCCCTTGTTTAGTAACATGTCCAACTATAAAAGTGGCTATACCTAAAGATTTTGAGATGCCCATAAGCATTGAAGTAATCTCTCTAACTTGACTTACTGTTCCAGGAGCAGAGGTCAATTGGGGACTATATACTGTCTGTATTGAATCTACTATAAGTATATTGGGTTTTAAATCCTCTATTGATTTTTTAACCACTTCAATATTAGTTTCTGGTAATATGTAAAGATTTTCTGAATCTATATCTAATCTATCAGACCTTATTTTTATTTGCTTTGCAGATTCCTCACCCGATACATAAAGAACCCTCAGTTTTGTAGATGCCATATTGTTGGCCACCTGTATAAGTAATGTAGACTTTCCTATTCCAGGGTCTCCTCCTACTAATATCAAAGAACCCTTCACTACTCCTCCACCCAAAACTCTGTTTAGCTCATTTATATTAGTAGATATCCTATCCTCTTTATCTATTTTTATATCCCTTATTCTTTCAGGTTTAGTATAAAAAGATCTATTAATACCCATATTGGTCTTTTTAATATTCTTATCATATATCTCCTCAGTGAAAGTATTCCACTGTTCACAAGAGGGACATTTTCCCATCCATTTAGGAGATTCATATCCACATTCTTGACATATATATTTCGTTTTTAATTTTGACATATTATCCACTCCTAGATTCCCACATTATGAGCATTGACATATTATTATTTATTATTCAATTTTCCTATTCATAAGTATTTCTACATCTTTTCTGATTTTCCTTTTAGTCACAATAAAAAGTAGCGGAAATATACAAAACCGCTACTTTTTCCCTATATTTCTACAAATTTATTTTTTCTGGAACACTAACTCTCCTTCATCTAAATCTATCAACACATTATCATTTTTAGATATATTGCCCTTCAACATCTCCTCTGATAATTTGTCTTCTACTAATTTTCTAATGGCCCTTTCTAATGGTCTAGCTCCATAAACAGGGTCAAACCCTTCTTTTCCAATATATTTCCTAGCATCATCTGTAATCTTTACATTTATATTTAAGTCTTTAAGCTTCTTCTCTAGTCCTTCTACCATAAGATTGACTATCTCTTTTATGTGTTCTTCACCTAATGAATGGAATACTATTATCTCGTCAATTCTATTTAAAAATTCTGGTCTAAAGCTTCTTCTAAGCTCATCCATTACATTGTCTTTCATTTTTTCATATTCTGCCTTTTCTTCATCTTCTGGTGCAGCAAAACCTAAAGTCTTTTGTTTCTTTATAGTGCTAGCTCCCACATTAGATGTCATTATTACAACAGTATTTTTAAAATCTACTAATTTGCCCTTTGAATCTGTCAATCTACCATCATCTAGTAGCTGCAACAATATATTAAATACATCGGGATGGGCCTTTTCTATCTCATCAAACAATACAACTGAATATGGCCTTCTTCTGACCTTTTCTGTCAGTTGTCCTCCTTCATCATATCCCACATATCCTGGAGGAGATCCTACTAACTTAGATACAGAATGTTTTTCCATATATTCAGACATATCTATCCTTATCATGGCATCTTCATCTCCAAATAATGCCTCTGCCAATGCCTTAGAAAGTTCAGTCTTACCTACCCCTGTTGGACCTAAAAATATAAATGTACCTACAGGCTTATTTGGGTCTTTAAGGCCCACTCTTGCTCTTCTAACAGCACTAGAAACAGCCTTCACCGCCTGTTCTTGGCCTATAACTCTTTTATGCAATAATTCTTCTAATTTCAATAATCTCTCTGATTCTTCTATGGTAAGCTTTTTCACAGGTATACCAGTCCAATCTGCCACTACCTGAGCTATATCTTCATATCCTACTTCCAGAGATATAGTTCTCTTATCTGCCTTCCAATTTTGTTTCTTATTTTCTAACTCTTCTTTTAGTCGCTTTTCTTTGTCCCTTAGTTCTGCTGCCTTCTCAAAGTTTTGAGTGCTTATAGCCTCTTCCTTTTCTTGAGACAATTCTTCCAATTTCTCTTCAATTTTGTTTAGCTCTGGAGGAGCTGTTATAGATTTAAGTCTTGTCTTAGACGCCGCTTCATCTATAAGGTCTATAGCCTTATCAGGTAAAAATCTATCGGTAATATATCTAGTAGATAATTCAACAGCAGCATTGATTGCTTCATCATTTATCTTTACCCTGTGATGAGCCTCATATTTATCCCTTAATCCCTCTAATATCTTAACTGTATCCTCTGCCGTAGGCTCTTCTACCATTACAGGCTGGAATCTCCTCTCCAACGCTGAATCCTTCTCTATATACTTCCTATATTCGTCTATGGTGGTAGCACCTATGGCTTGCAACTCTCCTCTAGCCAAAGCAGGCTTTAATATATTAGATGCATCTATTGCGCCCTCTGCTGCTCCTGCTCCAATTATAGTATGCATTTCATCTATAAACAGTATTACGTCTCCTGACTGTCTTAATTCTTCCATCATCTTTTTCAATCTATCTTCAAATTCTCCTCTATATTTCGCTCCAGCTACCATAGAGGCGAGATCCAATGTAACTACCCTCTTATCCTTTAATATTTCAGGTACAGACCCATTGACAATTTCTTGAGCCAAACCTTCAGCTATGGCTGTTTTACCTACTCCAGGATCTCCTATTAAGCACGGATTATTTTTTGTCCTTCTACTCAATACTTGGATCACTCTTTGGATCTCTTTTCCTCTGCCAATTACAGGGTCTAATTTCCCCTCTGAAGCCATTTTATTTAGGTCTCTGCCATGTTTATCTAGTGTTGGAGTTTTTCCACTACCTTTATTGTGTTGGGGTTTTGCTGAATTATTGTAATTACTACTCAACATCTTTAAAACTTCTTCCTTTGCCTTCTCTAAGTCTACACCCAATGACTTAAGTATAATTGCAGCTACTCCCTCTCCTTCTTTTATTAATGCCAGAAGTAAGTGTTCTGTTCCCACATAATTATGACCTAAACTTCTAGCTTCTAAAAAGCTCAATTCAAAGACCCTTTTGGTTCTGGGAGTAAAACCAACCAACTCTTGAGAAAAATTCCCATATCCTATCCTTTGGATAACTTGATTTCTTATATTGTCCAGATCTAGACCCATATTAATTAATGCCTTAGCTGCTATGCCTTCTCCTTCTTTTATTAAACCAAGTAATAGATGTTCTGTTCCCACATAATTGTGTTTAAGGCCCTTAGCTTCCTCTTGTGAAAATACGATTACCTTCTGTGCCCTCTCTGTAAACCTTCCAAACATTGCCATTTAATCCACCTCCTAATTATCTATGGTATCCCTTATCAATTGAGCCCTATGGATATCTCTTTCTTTAGAGCTTAGACTATTAAATTCTTTTTGAATACTTGCAGGTTGTGTTATTATCATTAATTCATTTATATTTTTATGATCCATATCTTTTATAATACCCATTTCAATACCTAATTTTACATCAGATAAAAGTTTCATAGCCTCTTTTGATGACATTATCCTAGCATTCTTTAATATTCCTAAGGACCTCCAGATTTTATCTTCTATTTCTATTTCTCTATTTTCCAAAATTATTTTTCTGGCTTCCTGTTCCTTTTCTATTATTTGGAGTAATATTCTTTTAAGTTTTTTAATAATCCCTTCTTCAGTATTACCCAATGTAGTCTGATTAGATATCTGAAATACATTTCCCATGGCATTAGTTCCCTCTCCATATAATCCCCTTACTGTCAATCCTATTTGGCTTAGAGTTTGAACAATAGGGTTAGCTTGCTTAGTTAAGACTAAACATGGCAAATGCACCATAACTGAAGCTCTAAGACCTGTACCTATATTAGTAGGGCATGATGTCAAATAACCTAATCTCTCGTCAAACCCATATTCAACACTTTCCTCTAATGCATCATCCAATTTATCACACATATCCCAACCCTTTTCTAAGCTGAGACCTGGTAGAAGTATCTGCATCCTTATATGGTCTTCTTCATTTATCATGATAGTAGCCTTTTGATCCTTTGATAATAAAAAAGCACTATTATTTGTATTGTTTAACAGGGCTGGACTTATAAGATGCTCCTCCACTAATACCTTTCTATTTAGTTCATCTACGTCTGAGAGTTTAAAAAACTCAAATTCCTTAGATAAAACATTTTGTCTACTCACAGCATCTTTTACCATATCTATTACATTTTTAGATTCTTCATCGTTCATCATATGGGTAAAATTGATTCCCTCTATATTCCTAGCCAGTCTTATTCTACTACTTATAACTACATCTTTATTAGTTCCAGATTCTCCATCTAACCACCTAACCATTTTTTCACCCACCTTCTAATTCTCTAATTGACTTTCTAACATCTTTATTTTATCTCTTATTTCTGCTGCCTGTTCAAATGCTTCCCTTTCAATTGCATCATCTAATTTTAATTTCAATCTCTCTATATCCTTTTTTATTCTTATATTATCTCCTGCCCTTTTAGGTACTTTGCCTATATGTCTATCATGTCCGTGAATACCTTTAATTAATGGTATGGACTTATCCCTAAAGGAGTGATAACACTTGGGACAACCAAACTTTCCTATTTGTTTAAATCTATCAAATGTCATTCCACAATTAGCACATTTAATCTCATTCAAATAGTTTAATTCAAAGGGTTCTTCTTGAGTACCTTCCAATAGCCCTGCTAAAAACTGATGTATGGAAAAAGGAGAATTAAAATTTATTTCTTTATTTTTCTTAGCGCACTCATCACAAAGATGCACTTCTGTCTTTTTACCATTTATTATTTTAGTTACATGTACAGTAGCCTTTTTGTTTCCACAATCATCACAAATCATTATCTAAACCCTCCTATCCTCTAATCAATACTAAGATCATATCCTTTAGTATATTTGACCTCACTCTATTTTTATAGGGAGACACTATATTAAGAGCCCTATCACCTATAGCTACCTTCATAAGATGCATCTCTCTAGTATTAATTAATCCTTCCTCGTATAGATTATCAATAATACTATATGCCCTAGACTTTGTAATGGAATCTCCAATATTGCTCAATATCATATCCTCAATATATTTATCCTTATTAATATTGACCTTTATTATCTTTATATACCCTCCACCGCCCCTTTTACTCTCTATAAAATAGCCTTTGTCATTGCCAAATCTAGTATCTAATACATAGTTTATTTGAGAAGGAGAACATCTAAAATATTGGGCCAGTTCATTTCTTTTTATCTCTACCATGCCGTTTTCTGCTTCTATAAGCATATCTTTTATAAATTCTTCTATAATATCACTTATTTTTTTCATTACATCACCTCGATTTGACTTTGACTTTCTTTGTCCTTTAAATACATTTTATATCTACCCATCCTATTTTTTCAAACAGATTCATATTTTATTATTATTGATTTTGAGTCATTAAACCAAAATATCTGTTAATATCTCTTTTTTTCTCATGTTTTATATGTATTATACTTAGTGACTACTATAGGTATTCAATTTAAACTTTTGAGATATTGGTAAATATAGATAAGAGAATGCTAATGGGAACTTGCTAAGAAAACTAAGTAAAAGAAACTAAAAAATCCGTAAAAATTTGTACCGTTTAAACATAGTAAATTCACAAGTCTTAAGATTTTTTAGTCTCTTAACCTGTAGTTTTCTCAAAACCTTCATTGCATGAATATTCTATTGCCCTATTCCGTTACATCTTCTATATGTTCTGCTTTTTTTTCTTGTTTTTCACTACTAACCCAACCAAAAGTAGATGCCATCCATTCTCCATAAGCTGTCTTATCCTTAAGTTTAGAATCAACCTTATCATCTTTTTTATGGGTATATATATTTTTTTTATCTCTATCATATTTATCCATCATTCCACTCCTTTACAGCATTTTTATTAGTTTTAGCTTAAGGATTTACTTTTATTCCAAAAAAAAGAGTCGTCTTTTGACGACTCAAAATGATTATGAAAAAGGTATAAATACAGTTAGTAGTAATCAGTTAGTAGTTGATGGTGGAAATCCTATGGATTTAATCATTAAAATACTAACTACTAGTTACGAACTAATACCTACTAACTATCTTCCCTCGTTTTCGTCTCTGCTATAATCTTTTCACTCAATTGTGGAGGAACTTCTTCATACCTAGCAAAATTCATCGTAAAATTTCCCCTTGCTTGGGTCATAGATTTTAAATCTATTGCGTATTTAAACATTTCAGCTTGAGGAGCCTCTGCTATAACTAATTGACTACCATCTTTTTGCTGTTCCATGCCCAATATTCTTCCCCTTCGTTTATTCATATCCCCCATAATATCTCCCATGTATTCATCGGGTATATTTATCTCTACCTTCATTATAGGTTCCAATAATACAGGTCTGGCAGCCTCAATCCCCTTTTTAAATGCCAATGATGCAGCTATTTTAAATGCCATCTCATTGGAATCCACAGGGTGGAATGAACCATCAAACAATGTGGCCTTTATATTTACCACAGGATATCCCGCCAATACTCCTTTAGAAATAGATTCTCTTAGTCCCTTTTCTACAGCAGGGATATACTGTTTAGGCACAGCTCCACCAAATATCTCTTCGTCAAACTCAAATTCCTCTGTAGAAGGTTCAAATCTTATATGAACATCTCCATACTGTCCTGCACCTCCAGATTGTTTCTTATGTTTACCTTGTACACTGGACGTATCTTTAATAGTCTCTCTATATGCAATTATTGGATCTGAAAGTTCAACCTCAACTCCAAATCCGTTTTTAAGTTTACTTGTTATAACATCTAGCTGGGTCTTTCCTTGACCTCCTATCAACAATTGTTTAGTTTCATTATTTCTTTCTGCTTTAAAGGTCTGATCTTCATCGATAAGTTTATGCAATGCCGAACTAATTTTTTCCTCATCGGCCTTACTCTTAGGCTCCACAGCCATATATAGTGTTGGTTCAGGAAACTCTATACCTTCATATTTTATTGGATTGTCTTTATCACATAATGTATCTCCAGTAAAGGTAGTCGTAAGTTTAGAAACGGCCCCTATATCTCCAGCTTTAATTTCCGATACTTCTATCTGTTCTTTTCCCCTTAATGAAAATAAATTACCTATCTTCTCTTTAGCATCCCTATTTACATTTAATACCTCGTCATCCTTTTTAATTACACCAGATTGGACCTTAAACAGAGATATCTTCCCAACATATGGGTCGGCTATAGTCTTAAATACTATGGCTGAAAATGGATCTTTTTCATCTAGATTTCTTTCTATTGGTTCCTCTGTATCGGGATCGATTCCTATAATAGTCTCTACATCCTTGGGAGATGGCAAATAATCCCAAAGCATGTCTAATAGTGTATGGAGTCCTACATTTTTAGTAGCAGCACCACATAATACAGGAATCAACTTTCCTTCTATTACACCTTTCCTCAAGCCAGTATGGATTTCTTCTTCTGTAAATTCCTCGCCTTCAAAATATTTTTCTAAAAGCTCTTCATCACTTTCAGCTACAGATTCTATAAGCATTTCTCTAAATTGGCCCATCTTGACTTCCTTTTCAGGCCATACCTCTGCATCCTTACAAGTCTTTCCATCATATATTCTAGCTTTCATATCCACTATATTAACAAATCCCTTAAAATCCCCCTCTTTTCCAATGGGAATATGAAATGGAATAACCATCTTTCCAAATTTTTCTCTAAGTTCAGTCACTAATTTATCAAAGTTAACGTTTTCTTTATCCATTTTATTTACAAGGATAAAAGTAGGTAGATTTCTTTTTCTAGTATAGTTCCAAGCCTTTTCTGTACCCACTTCTATACCTGAAGATGCATCTACTAATATTACAGCACCATTAGCTACCCTCAGTGCACTATTTACTTCACCTATAAAATCAAAATAACCAGGAGTATCAAAAATATTGTATTTATGATCGTGCCATTCTATTGGAATTAAAGAAGTATTTATGGAAAACTGTCTATCCTTTTCTTCTTTATTATAATCAGACACTGTGTTTCCATCTTCTACTGTACCAGCTCTTTTCAAAAGCTTTGCTGTAAATAACATAGCCTCTGTTATTGTAGTTTTACCACTTCCACCATGCCCTAATAGAGCAATATTCCTTATTTTGTCTACATCATAGCTTTTCATATATACTCCCCCTTGATAGCATTTATTTTTTACAGAAATGTTAATGCTTAAATTCAAAAAGTCTTAAAATTAAAACTTTTTACTATTATTCTGATTATTATTAATATTCTACAATAGTGCTTAAATTCCTTTTATAAAATTATTTTTCTTTAAATTATTTATAATTTAATTCTATGCTAAAGACAGATTAAATATTAAAAAGTATAAAAAAAGTTAGTAGTCCGTAGTAGGTAGTTCGTAGTCCAATTATGAAATCCATAAGGATTTCTACCATCAACTACTAACTTTTACCTACTAACTACTAACTAATACCTACTAACTACTAACTAATACCTATCTCTCACAAAACTAGTATCCGTCCTATTTTTCCATCCAATCTTTTATTTCATTAAAATACCTATCTCCATCCTTATAGCCCTGATCATATAATTCTTCAAGTTTTCTTACATCTCTCTCTGCCCTTTTAACATTCACAGGTGATTCTGGCTGTATTACAAAAACTTTACCTGACTGTTCTAATTCTTCGATATAGTCCAATGTGTCATTATAATTTTTGTATCTATTAAGCATTGCATTTACTAAACTTTCGTAATCCTTGTATATACCTTTAGCTAGCCTTCTAAATTTAAAGGGTTTTTTTCTATATCCACGATTACGGGTCATTATAATAACATTCTTTTCATTTCCATCATCTATAGATTTCTTTATTGGAATAGAATCTGCAATACCTCCATCTAATAAATATCTACCATCAAATTCAACAATAGAATTCAAAAAAGGTAAGCTACTAGAGGCCTTTGTAGCCTCTAATATATTTTTACAGTTTTTATTGTCATAATATACAGCCCGTCCCCTTTCACAGTCTGTACAACATACTACAAATTTCTCTTTTGCATTATTAAAAGTTTCAAAATCAAAGGGATTAAGTTCATTAGTAATATCTTCAAAAAGAAAATCTAACCCAAATACATCCTCCCTCTTAAAGATATTAGTAAAATTTATATATCTAGAATCATTGGCAAATCTTATATTGACTTCTTTACTCCGTCTTTTTTGCCTAGATATGTAATTAAGGCCATTGCAAGCCCCTGCCGAAACACCTATCACATAAGGGAAAATAAGTCCTTTTTCTAAAAAACAATCTAATACTCCTGAAGTATAAAGACCCCTCATACCTCCACCTTCTAAAACCAAACCTATATTATCTGCCATAATATTCACCTCAAATACATTATAACAAATTATGGGAACTTTTTTGTACGTGAGATTTCATATCTCTATTCTTTTCGCTATATAGCTTGTTTCTTTAATTTTCTTATAGCAATTTCATGTTCCCCTGTTATTTCTTCAAGTACATCTATGCTACCTTTAATATATTTAACATTTTTAGATACATTCTCAATTAAAACAGTATTTTTATCAACTTTGTTTTCCACTCTTTCAACTTTAGAATCTATTCCTTTTATTCCTGATTTCATATCTGTTATTTCCGTCTTTATTCCTGTCATTTCTTCCTTCATTTCTATTAATAATTGTAAAATTTGATTTCCCATAAATCAAACCTCCTCAATTATTATTATATTTCCTTTTATTTTATTTATCAACTAAATACAAAATATTTCATATAATTGGTTAAGACATGACCATCTTTAATTACATCCACATATATTTGATATCTTTATATCTATTGTAAAGCTACATATATCATCCATAGTATAGTATATATCTGATATAAGAGTGAAAATCCTATCCCTTTCTCCCCTAATAGTTGTGGACAATATATCTACATTGTACTCTAGTCCAGATTGCTCTACTATATTGAGCACTTTATCCACATCCCCTATATAATTATCACTCTTTATAGGAGTAAAGGCTATTTGGCAAGATGCTATTTTTGCCATAGGGCACATATATATCCACCTCTTTCTGTCTTAGACAGCTCCCGTTCATTATCTAAATTTATATCATTTTCATCAGCATCTGGAGGTATAAATAAACATTCGCCAGTATCCACAAGATAATTTGTTTTTAACGATTTAAGGTCTTGTAAGTCTTTAAAATAGGCATATTTAAATACTGTATTTTCTCTAAATTCTTTAGTTATATAGAGCTCTCCCCATTTACTGTCTTTATTTATTGTTCCAACAAGTATTTCTCCACCCTTTTTAGTAACTCTAAAAAGCTCGTCTATAGCCTTTTCTGGTTTTTGTATAAATTCAAATGCTGCCATTGAAAATACTGCATCAAAAGATTCATTGCTAAAATCTAGATCGTATATATCCATCTTATAAAATTTTATATCGAACCCTTCATTTTCCGCCTTCATCCTTGCCTCTTTTAGCATTTCTTCTGATATGTCTATTCCTACAACTTCATATCCCATCTTAGCCAATTTTATACTAAAATTACCAGTACCACATCCTACATCTAATATCTTTTTCACTTTATCCCCATTAAAAAGATTAAATGCACATTCTGTCTCTACTTTATCCACAAAATCTCCAAACTTTGTGGAATACCACTGGTCATAGTTTTTAGCTTCTTTATCAAATATGGCCACTTAATCACTTCCCTTCAATCTACTGACTAATCTAATTTTTCTATAATATGTTTCTTTATATTATTAAACTCAACTGAAGTAGTTATATCTCTATTTCTTGGTCTTGGCAATTTTATATCTAGCTCCTCTTTGATTTTTGCTGGTCTGTCAGACAATATATATATTCTATCAGACAGTAATATGGCCTCTTCTATATCATGGGTTATAAATAATATTGATACATCTAAGGTATTTAATATATCCATCAACCAATAATGCATTTTTGACCTAGTTATGGCATCGAGCCCACCAAAGGGTTCATCTAATAGGATTATATCCCTAGAAAACATATATGTCCTCATAAGTGCAGCCCTCTGCCTCATGCCTCCTGATAATTGAAATGGGTATTTATGTTGAAATCCATCAATTCCAAATAGTTCAAAATATTTTTCTGCCTTTTCCCTGGCTTTTTCTTTAGACATGCCCTTTATAACAAGGGGAATTGCCACATTATCTATTATTTTCTTCCACGGTAATAGGAGGTCTTTCTGATACATATAGCTAACTCGACCAGTTTTTCCTGTATAATCCTCTCCTTCAATCATTACTTTACCTGTATCAGGAGAGATAAGGCCTGATATTATATTGAACAAAGTACTCTTTCCACTACCACTGGGCCCCAATATGGACACAAATTCCCTATCTTTTAAATTCAATGATATATCTGATAAAACAGCAGTTTCTTCAAAGTCCTTTTTTATTCCACAAATATCAAGTTTTTTATTATTATTCAGGCAAATATTCATTTGTAAAGGCTTCTTTTGCATCCAATTCATTTTCTATTAAACCTCTTTCAAGCATCCAGTTTGAATAATTTTCCCATCTATCTAGACTCATTTCTCCCCATCTATCCACATCGGCCTTGTATTCCTTAGCCAAATATTTTTGACTTGCTACAGCAAGTTCCTTATCTATTTCTGGTGATGCCTTTAATAAAGATTGTACTGCATCCTCTGGGCTTTCTATTGCATATTCATATCCCTTTCTAGTTGCATTCAAAAATTTCTTTGTCAATTCAGGGTTTTCTTGTATATAGTCCTCTTTAGCAATAATTACAGGTGTATAAAAATCTAAATCTGGTTCCACTTCTTGAAGTTTTATGAAATTAATAGGGTAATCCTTAAGTTCTGAAGCTACGCCATCCCATCCATAATATATCCAAGTAAAATCTACATGGTCTTTAACTGATGTAAAGAAGTCTAATTCTCCTATATTGACAGTCTCTACCTTAGAAAAATCTCCATCTTCTTTTTCCATAACTGCCTTTATCATGGCTTCCTCCATAGGAGAACCCCAGCCACCATATTTTTTTCCTTCAAAATCTTTACCGGTCTCAATACCCTTTTCAACAGGAGATGCAAACCCTGATGTATTATGCTGAATTATAGCGGCTATAGCCTTTATAGGTAATGGATTCTCTGCTGTCCTCGCGTATGTAACCTGTTCTTGATAGCTTATTCCAAAATCACCCTTGCCAGCAGCTATAGGCTCAGCACTGCCTCCCCCTGTAGGTTGTATGATTTCAACTTCTAATCCTTCTTCTTCATAAAATCCCTTGTCTTTGGCCACGTATATACCCGTATGATTAGTATTAGGATACCAATCTAAAAGCACTTGTACCTTTGTAAGCTCTTCACTATTACCAGTTGGTGCTTCATCTTCCTGCTGTTGATCAGTAGCACCACAACCAATAGTAGGTAATACTGTCAATGTAACTACCAATAATAATATCAATACTCTTTTCATTTTCAATCTCCCCTAACCTTTATTATTAATTTCTTGTTTCCAAGGCATAGCTATATATTCTATCAATGATATAACCTTGAAAACAGTAATACTCAATATTACTATTATAACTATGGCAGCAAAAAATTTATCTAATGCAAAGGAATTTTTTACCCTTATCATATATACCCCTATACCAGTCTTGCCTCCTAGCCACTCTCCTATAACAGCGCCCATTATACTATATGTAGCAGCTATCCTAAGTCCTGAAAAGAAGCTCACTATAGCCCCTGGGAATTTTACCATTTTAAATATTTGAATTTTACTTGCCCCCATGGATTTTAATAAATTTATCATATCCTCATCCACAGATTCCAAACCTTGAAGCATACTAACTATTATGGGAAAAAAGCATACTAATACTACTACAATTATCTTAGGCAATTTACCAAATCCAAACCACAATATAAACAATGGAGCCAAGGCTATTATAGGTATGGTCTGTGATATCACTAAAAGGGGGTATAGTGCCCTTTTAACAATCCTTACATTGTCCATAATTATAGCTAAAACCATGGCAAATACTATGGATATAAAAAAACCCAATAAGGCTTCATATACTGTTGTAAATATATGGATTTTTATTTCTGGCAATATTTCTATCAATGTAATAAATATATCCTTAGGGGTAGGCAATATATATCTAGCTATAATCCCCTTGTCCACTATTAACTGCCATATTAGTAATAGAAATGCAAAAAATACAACAGGTATAGCTCTACTTTCTGTATTTACCAACCTTCTCATTCATAGTCACACCTTCAGATTTGTAATCAATTTTGACAACCGATAATACCCTATTTGCCCCTTCATTTATACATATATCTTGGGCCCTTTTTACCACATCTAGTAACTCATCTAATTCTCCCTCCATGGTAGTTTCCATTGGACCAACCTCATATTTTATCCCAGTAGATGATATATATGCTATAACCTTGTCCACCACATCATAAATCTTGGACTCTTTAACGCTGGGTATGATTTGAAGACTTACATTAATATTTGACATTTTTTCATCTCCCTTTATATTTTAAAAAATAAAACCCTCTATCCTGAAATTAGGATAAAGGGTTTATATACAACCGTATGCAGAATTAGATATTTCCCTCCGCTGGCATTACCCAGTTCAGGTTTCGTGGGTCGAGACATGTAGCCTCCTCTCAGCCAAATTACTTCAGCTCCCCCTTTTCCTATATTACATCTACATTCTAATACAACTACAAATATATGTCAATCACCTATCTAAAAAAACTATAAACTCCTACCTATCTACCAACTACATTACTTTACAACTATATTGTATATCCTACCGGGAACAAATATTTCTTTAACTATATTTTTTCCTTCCACATACTTTACAATATTTTCATCTTCCATGGCCTTAGCCCTTGCTTCTTCTTTAGTAGATTCAGTAGCTATATTTATAGTACCTCTAACTTTACCATTTATTTGAACAGCCATCTCTATAGTATCCTCTACTGTCTTATCCTCATCCCATTCTGGCCAAGATTGATCAGTAATTCTTCCGTCAGCTCCTATTTTAGACCAAAGTTCTTCAGTTATATGAGGTGCTACAGGATTTAAAAGTACTAAAAAGACTTCCATTTCCTTATTATTTATCTTTCCATTGCTATTAAAGTCATTTAAAAGAGTCATAAGGGCTGCTATTGCTGTATTGAATTTCATATTTTCATAGTCTTCACTAACCTTCTTTATAGTCTTATGCATGTTAACTTCAAGCTCTTTAGAGAATTCACTACCATCTTCTACAATGTCTACAAGTCTCCATACCCTGTCTAAAAATCTTCTACATCCCTTTACTCCATTTTGAGACCAAGGTACACTTTTTTCAAAATCTCCAATAAACATCTCATATAGACGCATTGTATCTGCACCAAATTCTTCTACTATTTCATCGGGATTTACTACATTGCCCCTGGATTTTGACATCTTTTCATTGTTTTCCCCAAGAATCATCCCATGAGATGTCCTCTTTTGATAAGGTTCTGGTGTAGGCACTACCCCATAATCATATAAGAATTTATGCCAAAATCTTGAATACAATAAATGTAATGTGGTATGTTCCATTCCACCATTATACCAATCTATGGGTAACCAATAGTTTAGATTTTCTTCACTGGCCAATGCTTCACTATTATTAGGATCTGTATACCTTAAGAAATACCATGATGAACCTGCCCATTGAGGCATGGTGTCTGTTTCTCTTTGGGCATGACCTCCACATTTAGAACAAGTAGTATTTACCCAATCAGTCATTTTTGCTAGTGGTGATTCTCCATTATCTGCAGGTTCATAACTATCTACTTCAGGCAATAATAACGGTAATTCTTCCTCAGGTACAGGTACCCATCCACATTTTTCACAATATACCAAAGGTATTGGCTCTCCCCAGTATCTCTGTCTAGAAAATACCCAATCTCTTAACTTATAATTTATCTTTCTCTTTCCCAATCCTTTTTCTGCAAGCCAGTCACTTATTTTCTTCTTAGCCTCTTCAACATTTAATCCATTTAAAAAATCTGAGTTTATTAAAACTCCATGCTCTATATCTGTATAAGCACCCTCTTCAATATTTCCACCTTCAACTACTTCCACTATAGGCAAGTCAAATTTCTTGGCAAATTCCCAGTCTCTAGTATCATGTCCTGGCACCGCCATGATTGCACCAGTTCCATAGGACATAAGTACATAATCAGATATAAATATGGGGATTTCTTTATTAGTAACAGGATTTATTGCACTTATACCTTCTATCACAACACCTGTCTTCTCCTTCACTAACTCAGAACGTTCAAATTCAGACTTTTTCTTGGCCTCTTCCCTATATTTCTCTATAGCATCAAAATTAGTGATTTTATCCCTAAACTTGTCGATCAACGGATGCTCTGGGGCAAATACCATATAAGTTGCACCAAATAATGTATCAGGGCGAGTAGTATATACTGTAACTGTATTTTCACCAGCTACTTTAAAGTCTACTTCCATCCCTTGAGATTTGCCTATCCAATTTTTTTGCTGTATCTTAACCCTATCTATATAGTCTACTAAATCTAAGTCCTTTATTAGTCTTTCTGCATACTCTGTAATCTTTAACATCCATTGGTTTTTTATCTTTCTCACAACTTCAGAGCCACATCGTTCACATTTGCCATTGACTACCTCTTCATTTGCAAGACCTACCTTACAATCAGTACACCAATTTATAGATGTCTCTTTCTTATATGCCAATCCCTTCTCAAATAATTTTAGAAAAATCCATTGGGTCCACTTATAATATTCTGGATCAGTAGTATTTACCTCTCTAGACCAATCAAATGAAAGCCCCAATGCCTTTAATTGAGATTTGAATTTGGCTATATTGTTTTCTGTCACTATTCTAGGATGAATTTTATTTTTTATAGCATAGTTTTCTGTAGGTAAACCAAAGGCATCCCATCCCATGGGAAATAATACATTGTATCCTTGCATTCTTCTTTTCCTCGCCACCACATCAAGTGCAGTATATGGTCTAGGGTGTCCTACATGGAGTCCCTTTCCCGATGGATATGGAAATTCTATAAGTGCATAATATTTTGGTCTGCTTTTGTCATCTGACGCATAAAAAGTACCATCTTTATCCCAATAATCTTGCCACTTTCTTTCAATCTCTTTATGATTGTAATTTAACATCTTTTCACATTCCTTTCTGTTTGTATAGTATTTAGATAAAATTAAAAAGACCTTCATCTCTTAAATATAGAGACGAAGGTCCGCGATACCACTCTATTTGATAGCCAAAATAAAGCTATCCCCTCAATTAGTTATAACGGATATTATCCGACTAGAGTTACTCTTTTCACCCTAATAGCTCTGGGACGAGTTCATCTTCATTAGTTGCTGTCTTTCACCATAACAACAGCTCTCTGAAAACAATTATGAAAACTACTACTTCCCTTCCATGCTTTAATTTATAGATTTGTTAGTATTGTACCAGATTATTTTTCAAAAATCAATTATAACTGAGCTTTATTTTCCTACTCTTTTACTGAAGTATATATTATCTAAACTTTGCTATTTTATATTTATATAATAACTTTCATAGTGTATAAATTATAAAGTTTAAAAGTGAGCCTGACCCCTATTCTATTTCCCATTTAATTTCTACATCATCATCAAGGCCTAGATACAACTTATAATAAGGATTATAATAAAGGTTATGATAAGGCATTACCCAACCGTATAATTCAAGTGGCAATTTAATTTGCTTCAGTTCTGTATAATCTTTTTGTTTGTATTTGTCACATATTGAAATATTTCTATCATAAACTTTACTATTAGTAAAATACCCATTAAATGTTGGATAATATACCGACTTTAGTCCTATGAATATTATTATTACAACACTAATCCATTTTATCCATGTTAATCTGTTAATCTTTTTTATTGTATTTATTTTTAATAAATACAATAAAAAAATTAATAAAACAATTAATAAAACAATTAATAAAAATTTGGATTTGTATATAATACTTAAACAAATTGCAATAGCATTAATACTAAAAATATTTTTATAATTTGAAAATACAGCACTAATAAATAAAACAAGCATAAAATTTAGAAATATTAAATTACGAGGACCATAAACAGGAGAAACTACCATCATAAACTGAGAACCGAATCCTAATATAAGACTTATCAATAGAATCAGTCTGTTTTTAATTAATTTATACATATATACAATATATGCTGAATAAAATAAAACTATTAAATAAATGATATCAATAAAAAAACACAACATTACTAATCTATTACTTGTCCCATTATAATTAAATACTATATCATTATTATTTATTACATATAACCATAAAAATATGGACATTATTCCTAACACTATAATAAATAGTACATTTTTTTTCTTTCTTGCTAAACAAATTTTGTAATATTCTATTAAGATTGTAATAGCACCAAGTATACTTGCTATAATATAGGGTTTAGTTACATTAGAAAAAAACACTGTAAAACTTTGCATTTTGATATTATAGATTATCAAATCAAATAACCCATTACCTGGAGAATTTTCCATTCCAGCTCTATAAAATAAAGATGGAGATGCAATGATTGAAACTAATCCTAATATAGAAGAAAAAAGACTATACCACAAAACTCTTTCAACCTTTGTCTTCTGTATATACTTTTTCTCTAGTATAATCATTAATGTCAATCCAAATGCCATCATACCGCCCTGTTCTACCGAAGCTGTAGAAAAAAATGCTATCAATGGTAAATACTTTGATATATTTTTTTTATGCACTACCTTTAAAATACTATACCAATAAAAGAATAATAGCAATAAAGGATAAATATAATTAAAAGAACCTGTTATCCAATAAATACTCTGCCTAGACATATTAGGATCAAAAAAAATAATCATAATTCCAAATATTACTATAGTAATTAATTTTTTGTTTTGATATTCTCCTTTTTCACCTATGCAAATCAGTTTTGAAGCTATAAAAGCCACTCCAGTTACCATTAAGGAATTAAATATTTGCCATATATAAATTGGAAAAGCTAAAAATATTGTTGCAAGTAAATGTACGATTACTCTTCCATTAGCCAAAAAATAATGTTCTATATTCCTCTCTATGAAATAATTAATACCCCTTCTTGTAAAACGCAAATAGAAAAAATCATCTCCATACAATCTTACATACATACTAACAAGTAATACACCTACAAAAATAAATAATATTAATATATTATGTAAAAACTTTCTCTTATTTTGTAAACTTTTTAGCATATTTATTCAGCCCTTCTTTCTTTGTATACAAAAAATCTAGACAAAAGATAGTTGAATATCAAAATTACAATACTTATAAATATTTTTGATAAAATTGGATCAATATGCACCAAGTCTATTAAAAAAAATACACCGCCTACTTCCATTAACATTGTAATGGCTCTAGCAAAGAAAAAACTCAATATTTCTGTAATAAGTTCTTTTATATTTTTACAATGACTTTTAAAAACAAATATCTTATTAGTAACATATGCAAACAAAATAGCTACTATTATTGATATTACATTAGCTATATTAGGATTAATATTCGAAACATACAGCAAAAAAAAGTAAGTGCCAAAACTAACTACTGTAGTAGCTCCTCCCACAATACAGTACCTTAACATCTGCATTGTATAATTTTCTTTTAACATATTTATCAGTATTTTCATTTTATAGCCTCTCAATTCTCTCTGAAATAATATACTGTGGTCTTTGCTTTACTTCATCATAGATTCTTGCAATATATATTCCAACAATACCAAGAGTAAACATTATCACTGATCCCGTTATTAAAATTAATAGAATTACTGTTGTAAACCCATCTATAGAAATGCCTGAGAAATAATTAAATAGAGTTTGAACACCTAAAATAATTGAAAACCCAAAAAATATTACACCAAAAAATATTGTTAAATAAAGTGGTTTGCTCGTATGCGATAAAATTGAACTCAATGCAAATTTTATCAACTTTGATATGGAAAAACTACTTTTACCATCTATACGATCGTTAACACGAAAATAATATTCTTTCCTAGTAAAACCAACCCAATCTACTACCCCTCTAAAAAAAATACTCTTTTCTTTAAATTTTTTTATATTTTGGGCTACACTTTTATCAATCAATTTGAAATCTGATGAATTTTTTAAATTTAATCCAGTTAATTGTCTGAGCAATCTATAAAAACTGTTAGCTAAAAATCTATATAATATAGACTCTCTTCCTCTACTTACTTTTATGCCATCTATAATATTGACACCCGTTTCATCCATCATTTTTAACATATTTTTGATTTCAGTTGGAGGATGCTGTAAATCAGCATCCATTATCAAATATCTATCTGATTGGATTATCTCTAACCCAGCTACTATTGCCAATTCCTTACCAAAATTTCTAGAAAATTTAATGCCATAGACCGTTTCTTCTTGTGATGCAATTTCATTGATTATTTTCCAAGATTTATCAACAGATCCATCGTCTACAAAAACATATTTGCACTTAATTTTATCCTTAGCTAATATTTCTTTTAACTTGTAAAAATTATCATAAATACATTGTTCTTCATTATAAACTGGTAAAACTATAGCTAGTCCCATTTAATATCACCCTATTACTATAATTTACTATATTATACACTTTATCTAAAAAATACTCAAAATTGTCTTAGAAAATATCTAAATCCTAAAGCAAAAACTATTACAACTCATGCTTATAATTCCACTAACGTTTGATCAAATAATTTAAAATTCATTTTACCTTATAAAAATATAATATAAGTTTCTACTGATTATTTGTTAATTACCAATAATACATATTCTTATATAAAAACAATCAAATATTAAATAATGCACTTGAAGTATTTGCACATAACAATAATTCCTGCATGTTAGATGTGATACATCTTTTGAATTTCCTGATTAATACTTATAATTATTTTATAAATAAAATTAGTTAGTAGTTAACAGTTAGTAGTAAGTAGTTTAATGATGAAATCCATAGGATTTCTACCATCAACTACTAACCACTAACTAATA
>NZ_JHVL01000024.1:0-30705 GCF_000620125.1 Clostridiisalibacter paucivorans DSM 22131
ATATTTAAAGGCTTTCCCAATCTAAAGAAGTCTAAGTTTTGGGGTAGTGGTCTATGGAGTAGGGGATATTATGTAGGAACTACTGGAACAGTATCGGCTGAAACAATACAAAGATATATACAAAATCAAAAGTTAGCATAATATCAATTAAAGGTGGCATCGAACCACCTTAAATTAAAGCCCTTTCATCCCCCAAGACAAGCAAGGGGGTTTTCGGGCTTTTTCTATAAATAAACTTTTTCCTTCAATGATTCATAGCTAATGCCTAATTATTTTAGATAATAGTTTGTATCCCTCCATTAAGATCAAAGGTATAAAAGCATATACTATTACATATATCCACTGGTTGCCAGTAAGTAATGTCAGTTCAAATACATCCCTTAAAAAAGGTACAAAAACTACTCCCAACATAAGCAATGATGAAATTAAAGTTGCTATTATTAGGTATTTATTGCTAAATATCCCTATTTTAATTATGGAATTATCATCAGACCTTACATTATAGCTATGAACAAGTTGAGAAAAACTCAATGTGATAAAGGCCATAGTCTCTCCTGTTATTACATCAGTTTTCAATCCCTTTAGAAAGGCAAGCATAGTTACTCCACCTATTATCAATCCTTCTACTAAAATTTTAATTCCAAGTCCATCGGCAAATATACCTTTTTGTGCATCCCTAGGTTCTCTATCCATAATATTAGGTTCTGGATTATCTACTCCCAATGCTAAAGCAGGAAAACTATCGGTAACTAGATTTACCCATAATAGATGTATAGGCATAAGGGGAGTAGGTAAATTCATTATTAATGCTGTAAACAATGCTATAATCTCACCTGTATTACAGGATAATAAAAAGCGTATAGATTTTTTTATATTGTCAAATATATTTCTACCCTCTTCTACTGCTGACACTATAGTAGCAAAATTATCATCTGTCAACACCATATCCGATGCTTCTTTGGATACATCTGTACCTGTAATACCCATGGCACACCCTATATTAGCCCGTTTAAGGGCAGGAGCATCATTGACTCCATCTCCTGTCATAGCTACAATCTTATTGTTACTCTGCCATGCCTTCACTATCCTAACCTTATGCTCTGGTGATACCCTAGCATATACTGAATACTTCTCAACATTTTTTATTAATTCTTCATCGTACATTTTTTCTAATTCCCTGCCCTCAATGGCATCATATCCTTCTTCTATTATTCCCAATTCCTGTGCTATAGTAGTAGCTGTAATCTTATAATCCCCAGTTATCATGACAGGTCGTATCCCTGCATTTTTACATTTTTCAACTGCAGCCTTTACCTCCTCCCTTGGGGGATCAATCATTCCCGCAAGTGCTACAAATATCAAATCTATTTCCATATTTTCAGAATCAACATTCTGGGGTATAGTATCAATATCTTTATATGCCAATGCTAATACCCTCAATGCATTGGATGCCATATCTTCATTTTCTTTTATTACCTTATCTTTCATATCTTCATTTAACTCAAGTATTTCTCCATCTAATAAAATCCTATTGCACCTCTCCAGTAATATATCTGGAGCACCCTTAGTAAATACCTTATAACCCTGTTCCCATTTATGTATGGTAGTCATCATTTTTCTATCAGAATCAAAGGGTATTTCATTGACTCTTGCTAATTTAGATTCTTCTTCCCTTTTAAATATACCCTTCTCCAATCCCAATGCTACTAATGCAACCTCTGTGGGATCTCCTATAGTTTTCTTCTCACCATCATCTTCCTCAATAGAAGAATCATTACATAATACGCCTATCTTTATAGCTAAATTCTCATCTTGGCTATTTAGATCTATTTTATCAATATCTAAAGTCTTTTCAGAAATATATAGTCTTTTTACAGTCATCTTATTTTGAGTAAGGGTTCCTGTCTTGTCAGAACATATAACCGATGCAGTACCCAATGTCTCTACCGCTGGCAATTTTCTTATTATGGCATTTTTCTTTATCATCCTTTGAACTCCTAGAGATAATACTATGGTAACTATAGCGGGTAATCCTTCTGGTATAGCTGCCACAGCTAAAGATACAGCAAGCATAAACATATCAAATATAGGTCTACCCTGTAGATATCCCATCAAAAATATTATTCCGCATATTCCCAATGCAATTATGCCTAACCATTTTCCCAATTGTTCTAGTTTTTGTTGTAATGGAGTCTTAATATCTTCTTGGCTCTTTAACATATTTGCTATTTTACCTATTTCTGTATCCATTCCTATGCCAGTAGTTACAAACTTCCCCCTTCCATTGGTAACCATACTAGTGGAAAATATCATATTCTTTCTATCTCCTAAAGGTACTTCACTCCCTGTTAAAATAGAGGTATCTTTATTGACAGGTACAGATTCCCCTGTCAATGCTGATTCTTCAATCATTAGATTTACAGACTCTATCAATCTGCCATCAGCAGGTACATAGTCTCCAGCTTCAATTATAACTATATCTCCAGGAACGATACTGTCAGATTTCACCTCTATAATCTTACCCTCTCTTAATACCTTGGCATTTGGAGTTGACATACTCTTGAGTGCCCTCAAAGACTGCTCTGCTCTATTTTCTTGAACAACTCCGATAACTGCATTTAAAATTACTATTATAAATATGAGTACCGTATCTGTTATTTCGCCTAACATCCCCGATACTATGGCTGCAATTAAAAGAATGACAATCATAAAATCTTTAAATTGATTAATGAACATCTTAAACAATGTATTGCCCTTTTCCTCTTTGATTTCATTAGCACCATATTCCTGTTTCAATTCATCTACCTGTTTATTAGTAAGGCCTTTATCCCGACTTACATCAAATGTTTTAAGGATACTATCAATCTCTTTGCTATACCAATTATTGTCTGCCACATTAGCACCTCATTTCGATAATATTAATATAATTTAGTATAACCACTATTAATATAATATCCTTAAAGAATAATAATAACTCTTTTTATATAAAAAAAGTTAGTAGCTCAATGATGAAATCCATAGGATTTCGACCATCAACTACTAACTATTAACTACTAACTACTAACTAAATTATATCCTACTGTATAACTTCGTATCCTTTGTTAGCCCATCCTGAAGGTGCATTAGCATCCATTCCCATACCTCCATTTAGAGATACAGCATCATATCCTAACATCCTAAGTCCTGCAACTGTTTGTCCTGCTGTCTGTCCTGTGTAACAATATACTACTATTGTTTTATCCATTGGTAATGTACTAAATTCCGTTTCCATTCCTGCACCCCAAGGTATATTTATAGCTCCAGGAATATGTCCATTTGCATAGTCTTTTTCACTTCTTATTGATAATATTTCTATAGTATTATCTTCTGCATTTACCAATTCATTTAGACTATCTTCAGATATCTTATAATTTTTGAACATAGTATCTTTAACACCGTCTAATCCTTCAAAATATGATACTATTGCTTCCTTAACATCTGGGTCTATTTCTAGAGGCTCAACTTCTGCAAAATCATTAGCAGTAGTCTCTGTAACCTCATCAACGCCTTCAACCTTTGATATACCAAGGTTCCAACCTAAATTAACTGATCTCGCATCAAATCCTGCCATATTAAGCAATGCAACTGTCTGTCCTGCTGTCTGTCCTGTGTAACAATATACCATTATAGGCTTGTCCTTAGGTAGTTTATCTAAACTATCGCTAACTGCAGTTCCCCATGGAGCATTTACAGCACCTTTTATATGTCCCTCTCCATATACATCGGGTTGTCTAATATCTAAAACAAACATATCTTCTCCAGCTTTAACCTTATCAACAAATTCACTTTGGTTTATCTTATAAATATGATCAGGCATATTGGCAAAATAGCTATTTACTGCATCAACAATAGCTGGGGATACAGTAATTTCTGCTTCTTCTGGTGTTTCCTGTGGTGTCTCTTGTGGCGCTTCTTGTGGCGCCTCATTAGAACTTGTGTCATCGCTTTCTGTAGCTCCACCACAACCTACCAAACTAACAGCTAACATAAGAGCTATAAGCAGTGATAATAATTTTGTACTCTTCCTCATTTTTATTTCCTCCCCTAAAAATATATGTTATTTTTTTCACATTTTAATTATACCAGATACTATTATAAATTTATTAAAAGAAATACTTATGCTGTATCGGAAAAATAAATATGATTAATTGTCGATTATCATTAGCTCTCCTTTGTCTATGCGGTCAATAAGATATTGAACCTTGTTTTTTATAATATCCCTTGCTTTCCTAAAATCTTCTATGGAACCACCAGAAGGATCTTCAATTCCCCAATCTTCCATATGACTATTGGGTACAAATGGACATACCACATTGCAACCCATAGTTATTAATATATCTAATTCATCAGGAATATCTGAAAGTAGTTTTGGTCTATGTCCTTTCATATCTACTCCTGCTTCTTCCATTACTTCTATTGCTAAGGGTTTAACCTCAGGATACTCTTCTGTACCTGCTGAATAAGATTCAAAAATATCTATCCCCAGTTTTTTTGCCCATCCCTCTGCCATTTGACTTCTACATGAATTATGAACACACACAAATGCAATTTTATACTTCATTTCTACCTCCTTTCACAATATATAAGTATTTTCTAATATATTTATATAATACCCTGTGTCTTTTATTTTTGCAAATAAAAATATCAATATATAAAGTTAAATAAATATCACTGTTTTCTACATTAATATTCCATTTGAAATTATATTGATTCAAAAAGGTAAAAAATACAAAATATTATTTTGCTATTGAAATATGAAATAAATCCTGTATAATTAGGTGTATATAATTAAAAAAGCATAAAAAAATCTTAATATAGGAGGGTGTATAATGTATAAAATTAAGCGAATATCTTTACTTTTGTTTGTTATTATTATATCAATGGCAATGGTAGCATGTGGTTCTCCAAATGAAACTACCAGTGGAGAAAATGGAGTAAATGGTAGTTTTGTTGGGGAAGCCGAAGGACATAACGGTAAAATAAAATTGAATGTAACAGTTGAAAACAGTGAAATCTCAAAAATTGATATAGTTGAAAATAGTGAGTCTGAATTTACAAAAGAGGTGTTTGATAAACTATTTAAATCAATTATTTCAAAAAATTCTACTGAAATAGATACAGTTTCAGGTGCAACTGTAACGAGTGAAGCTGTTGTAATAGCTGTTAATGATGCTATCGAAAAAGCTGGAATTACATTGACCCCAAAGAAAGTATCAGAAAAAGATGCTGAAGTTAAAGATGTATCTACTGATATTGTAGTAATAGGTGGCGGTGGTGCTGGACTTACAGCTGCAATTGAAGCAAAGGAAAATGATGCTGATGTTATTCTTGTAGAAAAAAACGCCTTTGTTGGTGGTAATACAAACCTTGCTACAGGTGGATTAAATGCAGCTGAAACAAAATACCAATCTGAAAATGGTATTGAAGATAGTGCTGAATTATTCTTTGAAGACACCATGAAGGGTGGAAAAAATAAAAACAATCCTGAATTAGTAAAAATACTAACTGAAAAATCTGCCGAAACAGTGGACTGGCTAACAGAAAAAGGTGTTGACTTAACAGATGTCGGAGTAGCTGGCGGGGCAAGTGTTGAAAGAATCCATAGACCTACGGGAGGAGCAGCCATAGGGGCCCATTTAGTAGAAACATTAGAAAAGAAAGCTAAAGAGTTAGGTGTTGATATTAGAGTATCTACAAAGGCAATAGAAATTTTAAATGATGAAGGAAAGGCTACAGGTATTAAAGTAGAAGATGAAAATGGAAATCCATACAATATAAATGCAAAGGCAGTTATTATAGCCACAGGTGGTTTTGGAGCAGACCAAGAAAAAGTTGTGGAGTTCAAGCCTGAACTAAAAGGATTTGGAACTACAAATGCACCAGTTGCAACTGGTGATGCGCTAAATCTAGTAAAAAGTTTTAATGCAGAATTAGTTGATATAAATGAGATTCAAACACATCCAACTGTAGTACCTGAAAAAAATAAAATGATTACAGAAGCCGTTAGAGGAAATGGCGCTATTCTAATCAATAGAGATGCAAAGAGATTTATTGACGAATTAGAAACAAGGGATGTTGTTTCTGCTGCCGAATTGGAACAAGAAGGGCAAACTGCATTTTTAATATTTGACCAAAATGTAAGGGAAAGTTTAAAGGCAATTGAAGGATACCACAAAGCAGGACTATTAATAGAGGCCGATTCCGTTGAAGAATTAGGTAAAGCAATTGATATAAATGGTACAGAATTAAAAAATACAATTGACACATATAACAGTTATGTAAATAATGGAAAAGATAAGGACTTCAATAGGGAAAATATGAAAACAGAGTTAAATAAAGCTCCTTTCTATGCTGTTGAAGTTGGACCTGCTGTACATCATACAATGGGTGGACTAAAAATCAACACAGAAGCACAAGTAATAAGCAAATCTGGTGAAATAATTGAAGGATTATTTGCAGCTGGTGAGGTTACTGGTGGTATACACGGGGCTAATAGACTAGGAGGAAATGCATTATCAGATATTACAACCTTTGGTAGAATTGCAGGTAAAAACGCTGCATCATTGGTAAAATAGTATATTAAATAAAAAACTGACTTAAATATTTAGATCAAACTAATGTCAAAAGTATAAAAAATAGTTAGTAGTTCGTAGCTAGTAATTATTAGTTGATGGTGGAAATCCTATGGATTTCATCATTAAACTACTTAACTACTAACTATAACTACTAACTTATTTTTTATAGGTTTTTATTGAATTATTTCAACAATTGATAAATATCTCTATATACCTTCATAAAATCACTATCAAAATAGTTTCTTTCTTTTCCCAATGGATTATCTATTATTTTCCTTATGCTGTTTGGAGCATATCCCATAACTATAATCTTGGTGGATATATATATGGCCTCCATTATATCATGGGTTACAAAAATAAAGGACTTTCCTGTGTCTTTCCATATATCTATTATAATATCCTGTAATTCCCTTCTCAATTGGGCATCTAAACTCCCAAAGGGTTCATCCATTAGAACTATATCTGATTTTACAGATAATGCCCTGGCTATTGCTACCCTTTGCTTCATTCCACCTGATAATTGATGGGGATATAGATTTTCTTTTCCATTAAGCCCTACCATCTGCAAATATTTTTCAACAGTATTTATTCTATCCTCTCTATCTGTGCCTATATTATTTATTTCAAGGGGCAAGAGTATATTGTCTAATATACTCTTCCAAGGAAACAGTTGATTAAAATCCTGAAATACAATAGGCATTGATATGCTAGGTTTAGATACTTCTTCTCCTATATATATAACTTTTCCATAATCAGGAATGCTAAATCCAGATATAATCTCTAAGAGTGTAGATTTACCACATCCCGAAGGACCCAATACAGATACAAATTCTCCCTTCTCAATATCTATATCTATATCTTTCAATACTTGTATATCTTTATTATCTACCTTAAAGGATTTATGTATATCTTTCAGCTCTAACAATTTTTTCATATAGTAATTCCCCATTTTTTTCTAGTGACATCCTCTATTTTTCTTATTATGAAATATTCTACTAATACACCTATTGCTACTATTACTACTATCCCTGAAAATATGCCTGCCGTATCAAAAAAGGTTCTCTTTTTTAGTATATACCAACCTATACCTCCTGATCCTCCTACAGCACCAAATATCATCTCTGCACTTATGAGGGCCCTCCATGCTCTAGCCCATCCTATCTTTATCCCTCCTATAAAATATGGAAATGATGCCGGTATAAATACATGTTTTATCCTATTGTATCTATTTATATTGTAATTTTTTGCAATTTTTATATATATCTCGGGAATAGATTTAAATCCTGTAGTTATATTTATAACCATAGGCCATAGTACAGAATGTACTATTATAAATATGATGGCACTTTTCCCTATCCCTATCCACAATATAATAAGGGGCAATAAGGCCACCCCAGGTAATGGATGTGCTATAGTTATTATTATATCTAATAGGGTCTCACATATAGTATATTTTATAGATAATATGGAAAGTATCACTGCAAATACTAAACTTATTATCATCCCCTCTATGATTAATCCTATGGAAAATATGGTCATATCGATGATTTCTCCACTTACTATATTGATATAAAGGGACTCCAATATCTTCCATATTGAAGGAAATATCAGCGGTGATACCATATCCATCTTCCATATTAATTGCCATATAACTATAATCAATACAATCCACAAAACTCCATACGCCCTCTTATTACTCTTCATAATATTCTCTTTCCCACATCACATCATCTATATTGTCTATAGTCTTATTAATATACCCTTGCTTATTCATGAAATCACTGAAATCCTTTAGACCCTTAACCTTAGTGTGATATTTCATACCACCATTGGTTAAATACTCCAATGCCTCTTTTTCTGGAATATCAAATGCTAATGCTATAATCTCAGCAGATTCTTCTGGATTTTCATTTATATATTTTATAGATTCTTCCAAAGACTCAATAAATTGTTGATACAACTCCCTTTTATTATTATAAAAATCCTCAGTAGTAGCCCCAACTATAAATGAAAAATCTTCTCCCATTATGTCCTTGGCAGATAATATACTGTGCATATCCTTTTCTTTCAACTCCTTGTATACATATGGTGGAGTAGTAAAATGAGCAGTTATATCCTGTCTTCCCATCAAGGCATTCATTCCATCAGGATGAGACATCATCACCAATTGATTATCAAATTTATGAGGATCACCTAATTCCTTTTCACTGGCCATAGACAACAATATATGTTGAATACTTCCAGGTTGTGGTAATGCTATCCTATCAGTACTAGTTAAATCTCCTATGTTTTTGATATCTTCATTATAGGTTATTAATTCCACTGGAGACGATGATAATCCACATGCTATTTTCCAATCCATACCCTTGTCCCATCCTATTAAAAACGGAGGTATAGCCATGAACCCTATATCTATTTTATCTGCTATCATACCTTCCCTTATGGCAGCAGTATTTATGACTTTAGCCCATTCTATCTTCGCATCGGGAATATTGTCTTTCAATATATCTTTCTCTTTCATTATAAGTATAGGTGCATATGCCAATCCATATTGCTCTGCTATTACTATAGTATTATCTTCACTTTTAGGAGGCTTTTCACTACACCCAGCTAATGAAAATATCATAGTGCTCATCAAAACCAATAGTAAAATTCCTGCTATTTTTCTGTTCATTTACATAGATCTCCTTCCATTCTAATTAAAATTGCATTCTTTAAATTTTAATACCAAATTTTGACCCTTTTCATCATATATCTTTAAGTTTTCAAATGCCCTATCTATATTGTTATTTATATTCTCTTTATCTTCTCCTAAAATTATCATATATCCTGCCCGTTGAGTAGCATTCTCTATTGAATTTATAATATCTCCTGGTTTGAAATTACATCCTGCATCTATGACCCCTGATACATCCATGAGTTTATCTATACTAGTTATATCCTTTATCTTTCCTGGCAATGCAAAAAATAATTGCACCGCTCCATATCTATCATTATTTTCTATATCATAATTATCCAGTGCAGTATAGTCTACATTCTTTCCCAAAGAATAATCTATAACCATTTCCAATACATCTATACCTGTAATCCTAGGTATTAATTTATCCTCATATGCCCCTCCTAATCTACAAGCTATTTCATTTACTTTTATGCCTTCTTTTCCAATGAGCATTTGAAAATAAATGGGACCATTTTTTATACTGAATGCTCTAACCAATTTTTCAGTAATTTCTTTTATCTGATGATAATACCCTTTTAAATGTTTAGATGGAAAGTGATGTGCGATACATACCCCTATATGGACATCATCATTATAAGTTACTCTATCTGTGACCA
This sequence comes from Clostridiisalibacter paucivorans DSM 22131, assembly GCF_000620125.1. Taxonomy (NCBI): domain Bacteria; kingdom Bacillati; phylum Bacillota; class Tissierellia; order Tissierellales; family Thermohalobacteraceae; genus Clostridiisalibacter; species Clostridiisalibacter paucivorans. The sequence continues at coordinate 9,951 of NZ_JHVL01000024.1, forward strand.
ATATAATTTTGGTTTTACCATCTTTTACCCATCCACTTACTGTTATTTCATCATTTTCGTAATACTCTTCTACTATAATTTTATCTTCTCTAGAATATGACAGCGTATCCCTTATATTGTCCCTTATACCATTAATAGAATGAATTTTGTATATCCCCCGTTGCCCTTGACTATCTAAAGGCTTCATAACTACTGGAAAATTCAATCCTTGTAAATCATTTTCACAGAAATTTTCTTCTAATAATCTATATTTTGTAGTGGGAATATCATTTTCAACAAAAATCTTTTTCATTATTTTTTTATTAGTTACGGCCTTAGCAGTATCTACATCTAAAAAAGATGGTATCTTAACAGCTTCAGCAACCCTAGCCACTGTATATATGGGCTGATCAGTGCCTACAGTCATTATACCATCTATATCATATTTCTTTGCTACTTCTATATTTCCTTTGGCATCAAAGGTACTTACTAATTCACCAAAATCACTATATTCTTTCCCCACTGCATCATCATAGTAGTCAGATACTATAACTTCTACACCTTTGCTTTTGGCCTTCAATATAGAATTGATTTGACAACTTCCTCCACCAAGTATTAAAAGTCTCATAAATATTTCTCCTCTATAATATATTGCTCTCCTTTTTTGATAAATAGTCTTGTTACAAATGAATTGGAATAATATATATATAGCTTTAAAAATAATTTCATTAACTTAAAGAAATTATAATTAGATTTCCCATATTTTCTTAAGCTATGTACAACTATCACATTTGTTATACTTTTAGTATATTTGAGCATAGACGCAGATATATAAACAAATTTCCCTTGATATCTGTTTATTTTATTTACTATACCTCGCCTTATTGCTCTAAAACTACTTATCCTGAAATCTTTTGGCTTGCCCAATACATATCTAAATAGATACTCCGTAAACTTAGACCCAATGTTTCTATAAAATCTATGTTGCTTTATATGAGGAATTCCATATACTACATCATATCCCTTATTAATTTCATCTAATAACTTTGGAATCTCCTCAGGCAAATGTTGTAAATCATCATCCATAGTTATTACAATATCACCAATAGAATGTCTAAAGCCACATAATATAGCATTCTGTTGTCCTGCGTTCTCTTTTAATTTAATTCCCTTTACATTAATATTTTTTTTTGCTATTTCTTTTATATATTCAAAGCTTTTATCATCACTACAATCATCTACAAAGATTATTTCAATATCATAGTGCTGTTTTAAAAAGACCTTATCTATTCTATAATATAATTCTTTTATGGAATTTTCTCCATTGTATACTGGAATTACTATAGAAATCTTACTTCTTTCCATAACTAAAACCTCTCTAATATATCTACAGCATTTTCTATCACATATAGACATTCTTCTTCTGACATAGATGTATACATGGGTAGTCTTACAAGGGTTCTTCCCACATGACTGGTTTTAGGCAAATCTTTTTCCCTATATCCCAATTTCATACCCATCTCAGACATATGTAACGGCACATAATGGGTATAAACTGATATGCCCCTTTCTCCCATAATCTTAATAAACTTTTCTTTTTTATATTCATCATCAAATACCATATAAAACAAATGATAATTAGATTGCCAATTATCAGGCTCATCACTTATAGATAATAGTATACCCTTATTTATATAATCATTGAAGGCATTATTATATAAATTATGTATTTTTTTTCTATTAATTCGAATATGTTCTACCGATTCTATTTGTGCATAAAGTACTGCCATAAGAATGTCTGAGGGTGCATAGCTAGAACCCTCTCCAACCCATGAATATTTGTCTACTTTTCCATTTATAAATTTTGTTCTATTAGTACCTTTTTGATGTATTATATGTGCTCTTTCTATCATTTCAGGGTTAGATCCATTTATAATTAATCCTCCCCCTTCACCACTTACATAATTTTTTGTTCCATGAAAACTATAACATCCAAAATCACCCAAAGTACCTAAAGGTTTATCTTTATATTTAGAAAAAAAACCTTGAGCTGCATCTTCTATAGTCCATATGTCTTCTCCCTGTAACATATTAGATAATGCATCCATATCACATCCTGTACCACCATAATGGGTTGGAATTACTGCCTTAGTCTTTCTTGTAATTTTATTAAAGACATCTTCCATATCCATATTTATATCCTTTACTTTTATTTCAGCAAAAACTGGTGTACCTCCTCTTAATATTATTGCATTTGCAGTGGACGGAAATGTAAAAGAAGGAAGTATTACTTCGTCTCCTCTTTTTATATCTGCCAACATAACTGCCATCTCAATGGCATGGGTACATGATGTGGTCATAAATATATTTTCCACATTTAATATGTATCTTAGAATCTTCTTAACTTTTTTTGTATAAACCCCATCTCCTGAAACATGTCCTGTATTTAAAACATTTTCTATATACTCTAACTCTTTTCCAGTAAAATAAGTCTTATTAAATGGTATCTCCATTTTTTATCACCATCGATAATTAATATTTTTATTAAACATCAACATTATAAATCTTAGTAGATAATTTTACAAGGATATTAAAAATAGTTAGTAGCTATTAGTCTAATGATAAAATTTCCACCATTAGCTACGAACTACTAACTATCTTCATGCCTTAGTCATTATCTTGATTATTCTTAACAAATTGAAATCTAACTTTAAAATTCTGTATTATTTTAAAATATTTTACTAAAAGGTATTCTATTATATATAAAAATGATTTACAATATAGTTAAGAAAACATTTTCAAAGGAGAGTTATTAATATGAAAACTGTAGACTGTATGGGTGATATATGCCCAGTACCAATCATTAAAACTAAACAAGCTATTAAAACCATGAACTCTGGAGACAAAATAATGGTTATTAGTGATCATAGTTGTTCTGTGGAGTCCATAAAAGACCTATTTAAAAATAAAAACTATATACTAAATATAGAAGAAGTAATAAATGGTGTTTGGGAGATAACAATAAAAAAAGATTAACAAAAACTTTTAGGCCCAAACTCTTTGAAGTACTCTACAAAATCAATAACTGATTGAGTTTTAAATTCATCCTTTTTAGTTATCAGATATATTTCATAGTGCATTTTTACTTCTTTAATCTTTACTAATTTTAATTGTTTTTTATAAATTTCTTGTTTTACTGAACTATATGGAAGAAATGATATGCCATACCCTTTAAATACAGAAGATTTAACAGCCTCTATAGAATCAAAATTAAATACTACATTTAAATTCTTTATATCATGACCTGCTTTCTTAAAAATTTCTTCCAATTGATTTTTTATTTTTAATTTATTGTCTAGCATTATTATGGGGTGTTTAAATAATTCATCTATGGTAATAGATTTTTCTATATTATATTTTGGATCAGCAACTAATGCTATCCTCTCAATTCCCATCTTATAATTAGACAATATATTATTATCAGGTTTCTTTATCACAAAACCTAAATCACAAATATCGTTACTTACATCCTCTATAATATTGTCAGAATAATTGGTTATAAGTTCATAATTATAATTGGGATATTTTTGTTTCAATCTAAACAGGCTACAAGGTAGTGAATAAGTTGCTATGGGATATGAGCCCTCTACTATAATCTTTTCTTCAGTGCTCAAATTATCAAGTTCCTCTAGCATCTTTTTATATGTTCTGATTAAATTTTCTGCATATCTAAATACTACTTCACCTTGTTTAGTCAATTCTACTCCCTTATTACTTCTTATGAATAATTCATAACCTAAACTATTTTCTAATTTTTGGATCTGCTGGCTTAATGCAGACTGAGATATATGAGACTCATTAGCTACCTTTGAAATGCTCTTTGCAAGACATACTTTATAAAAAAATTCAAAGGATTGTATATGCATATTAATCACCTGCTTTTTTATAATTTGTGTTAAGTCTTTTTATTATATTATTACTTATTTGTTGTAAAAATAACAAATAAGAATAGTTATATTTAAATCCATTATAGCATATACCCCCAACATCTCCTATTCAATCATAGATTTGACATATTACGCATAATATCTTCAATAAGTCTCATTTTATACATTATCTTAATATAATATATTCCATATTTTTTCAAATAATAAAGCTATTAATTTTAATGTTATAATTAATTAAGATTATTAATTAATATTGCATAGAAGGGAGAATAAATATGTCAGGAAATATAAGGTATTATAGTAGAAGAAAAAAATCTAAAAAAAATCAAATCCCTATAGGTATTTCAGTAATAATAGCTATAATAGCCTTTGGGATATATCTTACTACTAAGTCCTCTCATTTAGGATTGTATTGGGTCATAGGTATTAGTTTTGGGTTTATCCTTCAAAGAGCCAGATTTTGCTTTACAGCATCTATGAGGGACCCCTATCTTACAGGTAGCACATCATTAACTAGAGCTGTCCTTATAGCTTTTGCAATAACTTCTATAGCATTTACCGCTATAAAATATGGCGCCCATATTAATGGCTTACCCATACCAGGTCAAGATTATGTGGTACCAATTAGTTTGACAACAGCAATTGGCGCTTTTATATTTGGCATTGGCATGGTTATAGCTGGAGGATGTGCATCAGGTACCCTTATGCGAGTAGGTGAAGGATTTACAATGCAAATACTGTCATTATTCTTCTTTATTGTTGGTTCTTTATGGGGAGCACATGATTTTGGATGGTGGAAACGTAATTTTATAGTTAAAGGAAAATCCATATTCTTACCTGATATATTTGGCTGGTTTGGAGGATTAGCAGTCAATCTTATTATTATAGGTATAATATATATATTAGCAGTTAAATGGGAAAATAAGAAATCTGAGGAAATATAGAATTTTAAAGAATAAAGATATAAAAAGTTCTTTTAGAAATAATATCTAGGGAGGTTTTGCGAATGGATGTTAGGAACAATAAATTCTATAAAAAATGGTTTAAATCTCCATGGACATATGTAACTGGAGCAATATTATTATCTCTATTTCAAATAGTCACCTTTGCCACTACAGGCAATCCATGGGGTGTATCTGGAGCATTGGCTAATTGGGGTGCATGGATATATGAATCATTAGGTGGAAATGTTGATAAGTGGTATTATTTTAGTAGTAGAGAAGCCCAAGCTACAATAAATGCAGGTCTTCTAAACCATGCTCCATCTATTAGAAATTTAGGTATAATATTTGGTGCCCTCTCTGCATCTCTTTTGGCTTCACAGTTTAAAATCAAAAAAATCAAATCTAATAAGCAAGTCATCAGTGCCATAATAGGCGGATTGCTAATGGGATATGGTGCTAGAATAGCCTGTGGGTGTAATATTGGTGCATTATTTAGTGGCATTTCATCCCTATCTCTATCAGGATGGGTCTTTGCAATATTTATGTTCTTTGGTGCCATAGTCGGCAGTAAATTATTGATTAGATACTTTATGTAAAAATACATTACCAGTGATTTTTTATATTTTTATAAATTTATAAAAATATTTTTCATATATTATCAATATTTTATCCATATTTTCTAATAAAATATATTCTTTCCAGTACTACTAATTTAAAGGTATTATAACTATCTTTACATGTGTATTATTTGTTTTTAAAACAAATAATACTATTGAAAAACAAATTAATCATTGTAGAAAGGAGAGAATTATATTGACTGGTAATAACAATTCAAGAAATACTAATAAGCTTGTAGTTCCTGAAGCACGACAAGCATTAAATCAAATGAAAACTGAAATTGCAAATGAATTAGGACTTTCAAATTATGATAACATGGATAAAGGTAATTTGACAGCTAGACAAAATGGTTATGTTGGAGGATACATCACTAAGAGATTGGTAGAACAAGCACAAAGAAATATGAGTAACAATACTCCTCAAAGATAACATTTTAAAAATAGAGATAGGCTTAAAGCCTATCTCTATTTTTTATTCTTCATCTGCTGGTGCAGTAAATGTCCTTTGTGCCAATTCTTTATCTAGCATAAATATTCCGTGATTACTTTCTCCTATTCTTTCAAGTTTTGAGATTATAGCCTTCATGCTGGCTTCTTCTTCTACTTGCTCATCTACAAACCAATTTAACCAACTTATAGTAGCATATTCATCTTCTTCTCTTGCTATTTTCATTAAATCATATATTCTCTTAGTAACAGATTCTTCATGGGCTAATGCTGTATTAAATACATCTAATACAGATTCAAATTCATTTTTTGGTTCTCCCATTGATTGTATAGTTGCCCTTCCATCCATTTCATTTATAAAGTTAAAAAACTTCATAGCATGGAACCTTTCTTCTTCAGCCTGTACTAAAAAGAAGTTTTCAAATCCATCTAAATCCTGATCAGCACAATATGCAGCCATAGCTAAATAATAATGAGCTGATTCAAATTCATAGTTCATTTGGTCATTTAATGCCTTTAATAGTTTTTCTGATAACATGTAAATACCTCCTTAAATTTGCGATGGTTCTATACATATGTTTACTATATACCCATCTTTTTATTCTTTAATAATTATTTTTATCAATATAATTAGACATACCTTTAATCTTTTTTGATTTGTCTTTGTCATTTAATATACCCATTATAGCCAAAAATAATTTTGCCTGTTTTTCTCGTTCTTTAAGCTTAAATCTATGATTTCTAATGGTAGATGTGCTTCCCATACCCACATCATGTACTATTTCTTTATCCGAATAATCTTCATAAAAATATTCAATGAGTTTTCTTTGATGCTCAGTAAGACCTGTGTGTCTTTTATCAAGACTCAACAAATATTTTAGCATAGAATCGTGCTCTTTTTTTATATGTTCCTTTATCATTAGCTTTGCTTCTAAATATCTATCACCACACTTATAAATTTCACCATCTCTATAAGTCTTCTCACAAATGAGACATATGTAAGAACTAGATTCATTATTGTATTTATACCCTCTCTTTAATTCTTCTATAGAGGCATTCCATATTAAATAATTACTGGCCATATCAATCACCTAACATTTTATAAAAATCTACTCCATCAATATTATACCCAATTTTTCATATATATGAAACCCTATTTTATCAGTTATTCTCATATCGTTATCTTTTAAAAATTTAATTAATGACATCTTCATGCCATCACCATATATTCCATCTATGGAACCATGATAATAGCCCTTTTCTTTAAGTGCCCGTTGAACCTCCTGAACATCTTCTCCCCTATGCCCAGGCTTTAATACCCTAAATCCGTGACCAAATGGTCCAAAAGTCCCCTTAAATATAGCTACAGGAGTATTATATTTAACAAGTCCATACAATTCTTCTATATCCTTATTTCTCATTCTTATACAACCGTGGGATGCATTATATCCTATAGAATTAGGCTTGTTTGTACCATGTATACCATATTTCCCCCATGGTACATTTAATTTCATCCATCTAGACCCAAACCCTCCACCCCACTTTGCCTTTTGTATGATTTTAAAGCTCCCCGTCGGCGTAGGGGTAGAAAACTTTCCAGTAGCCACTACATATTTTTTTATTAACTTATCTTCCTTCATATCTATGAGATACAAAAGCTTTTTATCTATATCTATAAGTATACCTAGACTATCATAGTTTGGATGAGTCTTCAACTGTTCCTCTTCCCACATCCCATATTGACGATATACACCCTCTGAATCATACAATATTTTTATCTTATCTCTATTTAAATATTCATTTATACTATTTCCAAAAATAATTACAGTTATAACACATATAAAAGATATCAAAATCAATATAGTCCTTTTCAATAGACTTTCCTCCCATTACCATTATATATTAGATTATACTAATGGTAATGCCTGTCCTATGTTAACTATTTTAACTATATTATTAATTTTTACTCTTTATATAATCCATGGCTTTTAATACATTTAATATTTGCAGAGCCACTCCCAGTGTTAAACAAGATTCATCTATATCAAATTTATGTGTATGTAGATCATTAACTATCCCCTTTTCTTTATTACTTGAGCCCAATGCTATAAATGCACCTGGCACTTCTTCTAAAAAGTAAGCAAAATCTTCTACACCCATATATGGTCTATCTATTACAATTAATCCATCTTCTTTTATTGATAATATATTTTCCCTTACTATATCTACTATAAAATCATGATTTATAAGTGGGGGATAACTAGGTATTATTTCAACTTCTCCACTTGCCCCCATGGATTTAGGTATATTTTCCACTATTTCTTTGACCTTTCTCCTTACCTCTAATCTATTTTCATTATCCAATGTCCTCATTGTTCCTTCCATATGAACATGATCTGCAACAATATTTCCTGCAGTTCCTCCACTGATTTTACCCACAGAAATAACTGCAGCATTTAAAGGGTCAATAGTTCTACTAACTATAGATTGTAAAGATGTAAGTACATAGCCAGCTACCATTACAGCGTCCACTCCAGTATGGGGATATGCCCCATGGGTACTTTTACCATGTATAGATATATTTATCATATCTGACCCTGCATACATTTTTCCATATTTTATTCCCATCTTTCCCACAGGTAAATCTGGCTGCACATGCAAACCAAAGATAACATCTACATTGGGATTCTTTAATGCACCTTCTTCTATCATGGGTTTTGCTCCCCCTATGGTTTCTTCTGCAGGTTGAAATATGAGTTTCACATTTCCTAATAATTCATCTTTTATATTATTTAACACCTTAGCCGCCCCTAATAATATTGCAATATGGGCATCATGTCCACATCCATGCATAACGCCTGGATGTTTTGAACAATATGGTGCATTACTTTCCTCCAATATTGGCAGGGCATCTATATCTGCTCTCAATCCTATGGTAGGTCCTTGTTCCTTTCCATAAATAACAGCTACAATTCCTGTGCCGGCACTCTCTTCATAGGTTATACCCATATCTGTCAAATATTCTTTTATCTTATTGCTAGTATTATGCTCTTTTTCGCTCAATTCAGGATACATATGAAAATAACGTCTTGCTTCTATAATCCACTTTTCAATATTCTTCACTTTGTTACATATCTGCTGGGAATTATACATTATTTATACCTCCACTATATTTTTATGTTATCATTAATATATATCTATTTTGTTAGAAAGGATGTATTCATTTTGGATAAAATTCAATTTTACAGTTTAGATTATATACCAAAAGCTCCATTAATTATAGTTATAATAGTTTCAAGATACAAAAATAAATGGGTATTTGTAAGACATAAAGAAAGGAATACTTGGGAAATTCCTGCAGGACATATAGAAAATAGAGAATCCAGTTATACTGCTGCAAAAAGGGAATTATACGAAGAAACTGGTGCCATAGATTTTAATATATATCCTATTTGTTATTATTCAGTAAACAATGGAAAAACTATTACATATGGTCAATTATTTTACAGCTCTATTGCTACCCTTGGACCCATACCACCCATGGAAATAAAAGAAGTTAAATTAATGGACTATTTGCCAACTAATTTAACCTATCCTTTACAAAAAATTATATTCAAAAATGTACTAAACTATTTAAAAAATAATACTATATAAAATATACTATATTTCCGTCTACAATTTTCCTATTAATATCTCCTTTTTCTTCTAAATACTTTAAATGAGCTATTGCCTCACCTACTGCAAACCACTTTTGCGGAGCAGGAAATTCTTCAAAATTTTCATATGTCATATCCCAATGCATATTGGAAGCCACTTCATACCCTATCATTTCTTTATCTTCCAGTATATCTATCACTTCATCTAGCCTCTGTCTATGATGTCCTTTTAATTCATCTATTCTTTTCCTATGATCTTTAAGTATACTCCTATGTCCTGGCAATACAATATCTATGTCCATATCATATACCATATCTAAACTATTTATATAATTCCCTAAAGGATTGTATTCATCAGACCATAAAGAAATATTAGGAGTTATATCACCCAAAATATGGTCTCCTGAAATCAATATTTTTTTAGATTTTTCATAAAGACACATATGCCCCTTAGTATGCCCTGGTGTATGTAGACATCTAAAGCTATATTCCCCAATATCTATTATATCTCCATCTTCTATATAGCAGAAATCGATTTTTTCACTGGTATTATATTTAAATCCTGGATGTTTAGTAGCTAATATCTCTAACTCATCTTCAGAAAATCCAGTTGTTTGAGCAAATTTCCTATAGTCACTCCACTGAGTATTGCCAGTGCTCAAATTTATTATATTGCCATCATATTTACTACAATATATTTTAGAATTTTCTGTTGCCAATTGTGTTACCAATCCTGAGTGGTCTGCATGAAGATGTGTTATAAAAAAATCTGTATTATTTAAGTCTATTTTTAGTTTATTTAATCCTTCTTCAATGGCATTTTTGCACTCTTTTCTATTAAACCCTGTATCTATTATTAAATTTCTATCAGTTCCTAAAATCACATAAGAATTTAATACTTTTAATGGATTATTAGGCAACGGTACTTCTATTCTATATAAATTTGATAATATTTTTTCCAAAAAACACCCTCCTATAATAAATATTATAATTTTCTAAAATTAAAATATTGTCTTGTATTATACCATATTTTAATATAAGTGTATATTATATGTTATAATTATTTTAAATATGGCAAATAAACCTTTTTCAACAATATTTATAAAAATTTTAGAAAATAAGGGGTGTTATATTATGAAAAAAATTGTCTTAGCAGGTGGCTGTTTTTGGGGTGTTCAAGCATATATGGATAGAATAGAAGGAGTTGTGGAAACAACAGTGGGATATGCCAATGGCGATACTGCAAACCCAACATATGAACAAGTGTGTACTTCAACTACAGGACATGCTGAATCATGTCTCATAAAATATGATGAATCCATATTATCCTTTAAAAAACTATTGAACAAATTCTGGCATATAATTGACCCTACATTGTTAAATAGACAGGCAGCAGATTTTGGAACTCAATATAGAACTGGTATTTTCTATATAGATAAAGAAGATCTTGACACAATAATTGATACAAAAAAAGAACAACAGAAACTATATGACAGACCCATAGTTACAGAAATTGAACATCTAAAGTCATTTTATCCTGCCGAAGAATATCATCAAAAATATTTAGAAAAAAATCCCAATGGCTATTGTCATATAAAGTTATAAAACCAAATAAATGGGCTGATATTATTACATTATTATAGGTATTTGGTAATCTACCAATTTTTATCATGCTGTGATAAAATATTGCTATGGTCTAATAGTAGAAATTTACGGGGGAGGAAGGTATTTTATGTCAAAAAAAATCATTGGTATATTGTTGAAGATTGCTTTACCGATAATCATTCTCTTTTATTTCAAGGTAACAGATCCTATGATATTCATTACAATAGGTATATCTATACTGATTCTAGATCTTGTATTTAATACTCTAAATGAAAAAAATACATATTTGAAAAAATTAGAAAATGATGTCATAGAAGTTACATCAGGTAATCTTTCTAAAAAATTTACTACATCTGAGAAAAATTTAAAAGATATTGTAGAAGGTTTAAACACAATTCTACACAACTATAGAACTTCATTGGCACAGATTACCCATAGCTCTGAAGGAGTAATAAATATATCCACAAAATTAGCCACTGCAACTAATGAAACTAGTAAAGCTGTAGATGAAGTAGCTAAAACAATAGAACATATAGCCAGTGGTGCATCAGAACAAGAAGATATAAGTAGAGATGTATTACAAAAAAGTAACGAATTAATAAATACCTCAAGAAATACTACAGAAAAAACCCTTAAGGCCCAACAGGTTTGTGAAGATACTAAAAATAGTTTTCAAAAAAGTGCGTCTGAATTTGACACACTAATTTCTAGGATGATATCTAGAACTGAAAAAAATCAGATTTTATCTAAGAACACTAAGAAAATTTCTTCCAATGTAGATGAAATGAGAGACATAATAGACATAGTAAAAAATATGGCAGAGCAGACCAATCTATTGGCTTTAAACGCATCTATAGAGGCTGCTCGAGCAGGAGAAGCAGGAAAGGGATTTGCTGTAGTAGCTAATGAAGTTAAAAACTTAGCCCAGGGCTCTGGAGATGCTGCTGAAAAAATAAATACAATGATAGTAAATTTTGAAAAAGAAATTGTTTCACTATTGGAACAATTGGATAGAGGTATAAAGGAAGAGCAGGAAGATTCTCAAAAGGCAAATGCCACAAAAAAAACCTTTAATGAAATGAGCTCTGCTCTAGAAGAAATATCACAAACTATGGATGATACATATAGAGAAATTGAAAAACAACAGGAATCAATAGAAAATATAAATGAACATCTGCAAAAAGTAACCGATATAGCTCAAGGAACTGCATCGGCAACCCAGGAAGTTTCAGCAGCTACTGAAGAACAAACAGCTATACTTGAAGATGTATCCAGTGAAGCATCTTATCTTCAAAATGTAAGTGATGAATTAAAATCTACCATTGAACAACACTCTAAAGTAAAAATAGATAAAGAAATATTTACAACTTTAACTAAAAAGTTGAGAAAATTCATTGAAGAATTGGCTCAAAATCCTGAAGTGAAAAATCTCAATCAAGACAACCACATTAAATTATTTAAACAATTAGTACAAGAAAGACCAGATCTATCAGCTATTTATACATATTCAAAAGATGGTAATAGAATAGGAATAAATATAGACAATATTCCCCCTGTAGACTGTAGTAATAGACCTTGGTTTACAGAAGCCCTAAAGGGTAATACTTATATATCCGATTTATATATAGCTATAGATACTAAAAAGGTATGTCTAACTTTAAGTGCTCCTGTTCATGGAGACAATGGAGAAATCATAGCAGTATTAGGGTTTGACAAAATCATAGAAAGCTAAAATGGGTTGGTTAAATACAACCCATTTTAATATACTATTTATATTTATAATACTCTATTAAGGAGGTTTTTTTATGCTTAAAACCAAGCAATTCTTAGGTACTTTTTTTATATTATTATCAACAATAGCATACGGTATAATGCCCATACTATCAAAGCTTGCCTACAATGAAGGTATGACTTCCTTTAATCTTTTATTTTCACGATTTTTTATAGCTGCCATAATGCTATGGTCTTATATATTGCTGAAAAAACTTCCTTTTAAAGGAAATAAAAATCTCATAATTTATATATTGTTCCTTTCTCTAATAGGATATGTAGGTGCTTCATCCATGCTATATATGGCATATAGTTATATATCTCCATCATTGGCAACTATAATTGTATTTATTCATCCCATATTGATAGCCTTATATGAAGTATTTATATTGAGATTTAAAATTAATAAAATAAAGATTTTCTCCCTTATATTAGCAATATTAGGGTTAACATTGGTGGTATGGCCTCAACAAGGAGTTTATGTAAATACTTTAGGAATTATATTAAGTCTTATTGCTGCCATATTTTATGCCTATTATGCTATAGCTTTAGGAGATAAAAGAACCAGTGCATTACCCACAGTTGTAGTGATGACTTATGTAATAAGTACAGCAGCAATAGCAAACTTCATAATGTGTTTAATAACTGATACTCCACTTATTCCTCCAAATGGAAATGCTTTTTTATATGTCATAATACTATCTATATTTTGTACTGTTTTTTCAGCAATTACTTTTTATGGGGGATTAAAACTCATTGGTCCAGGTACAGCTACAATAATAAGTACCTTTGAGCCAGTGGTGACTTGTATAACTGGTTTTATTGTAATGGGAGAAGTTTTGACTTCTAATATGATTATTGGTGGTACATTAATTTTATTGGTTATACTTGTATTACAAAGGGTATAGATATTAATAAGGTATCAACAAAACTTAACATATTGAATCATTTTTCGATTGTATTTGACAAATATGATTCAATATGTTAAGTTTTTTATTATAACATTTTATTTTTGGTGTTTTGAAAATTATTGTTTATTTATTCACAAAATGTTTCTAAAAGGAGGATTTAAATGAGAAAATTATTTACTTTAATGCTTATATTAGTACTGTCGTTGTCTTTACTGGCTGGTTGTGGTTCTGACGAAACTGAACCAACTGATGCTGGAAATGAAGAACAACAAGAAACCTCGGAAAATCAAGAAACATATGTTGATGGAAATTACAATGTTACTTATAGTCATGTTGATAGTCATGGATGGAGACCTATTCTTGAAGTTATTATCAAGGATGAAAAAATTTCATCAGCTAAAATGGACTATATTAACCCTGAAGGCAATTTGAAATCAGAAGATGAAAACTATGCCAATGCTATGAAAAACAAATCAGATATTACACCATCTGAAGCATTTAATGAAATGAATGAACGATTAGTAGAAAAACAAGATATCGCAAATGTAGACACCGTTACAGGTGCTACTGGTTCCTCTGAGTCCTTTACTAAAATGGTACAAGCTGCATTAGAAAATGCTAAATCAGGTGATACTTCTGAAATAGTTCTTCCTATGAATGACACCTATACTGCAGCTGAAAAAGATTTTGATGACCATGGCTGGAAGGCTTCAGTATCTATAACTTTTGAAGATGGTAATATAACAGAAGTTGAATATAACGAAATAGATAAAGATGGAAACTTAAAGAAAGATGATGAAGAGTATAATAAATCAATGGCTGAGAAATCTGGGATTTCTGCCAAAGATGCTATGGCTCAACTAGAGGCCTCTTTAATAGAAAAACAAGATGTAGAATCCATTGATGCAATAACAGGTGCTACTGGTACTGTCTCTAGATTCAAAACACTTGTAAATGAAGCATTAAACCAAAGGGTACCTTATAATAAATAGTTAGTAGTTTGTATTCCGTATTTTGTAAAAACATTAAACTAAGGCTTGAGGGCTTCACACCCTTAAGCCTTTTTTATTGTTTAATATATGTTATAATATTTCTTAGCTCAATAATTATATAAGGAGGTAAATATGTATCACAAAAAAAATTGTTTATTAATAATCTTATTTGTTTTTATAGTGTTTAATATAGCAGCCTGTAGTAATACATCTGATAACGATGAATTGACAGAAACCCAATCCAAAAATGCCTTTGCATTAGGTACAGAAATAAATATAAAGATTTATGATAATCCTTCTGAAGATATTTTTAAAAAGGCCCTAGAAAGAGTCTACGAAATAGAAAAAAAAATGAGTATAAATATGCCCAAAAGCGAAATTATAAATATAAATCAGAATGCGGGCAAGGAATATATACCTGTTTCAGATGATACTTTTAAGGTAATACAAAGGGGGAAATATTATTCTGAACTGTCATCTGGTCACTTTGATATATCCATAGGTTCATTGGTAAAAATATGGAATATCGGCACAGAAAATGCTGAAGTTCCTGATAAAATAGATATACAAGACAGACTAAATCTAATTGATTACAATAGTATATTATTAGACGAAAAAAATAAATCTGTAATGCTTAAGAATGATGGAATGGTCATAGATTTAGGTGGCATAGCTAAAGGATATGCTGCCGATGAAGTCTCTAAAATCTTAAAAGAAAACGATGTGAATCATGCCATTATAAATCTAGGTGGAAATGTTTTTGCCCTTGGAAATAAAATTGATGGTACTCCTTGGAGAATAGGCATTCAAGATCCCTTTAATCCCCGTGGAAGTTTTATAGGTGTAATAGAAGTTGAAGATAAAGCTATCGTTACATCGGGTATATATGAAAGGTTTTTTGAACAAGATGGAAAGAGATACCATCATATTTTAAGTCCCTTTACTGGCTATCCTGTTGATAATAATCTTGCCAGTGTATCCATAATTTCTGGAAATTCTATGGATGCCGATGCCCTTTCCACCAGTCTATTCTCTTTGGGATTAAAAGATGGACTTGATTTATGTGAGTCTTTGAACAATATTGAAGCCATTTTTATTACTAAAGATAAAGAAGTTTATACTTCTTCAGGTCTTAAAGACAATTTTTCTATTGAAAATAACGAATTCAAACTTATAAAATAAATAAAATAGTTAGTAGTTTAATAAGTAAATCCTTAAGGATTTACAATTAACTACTAACTATTAATTTTCCCATAATTTATTGCATATTTCCCGGGAAAAATGTAGATTAATCTCTTTTAAAGTCCTTATATAACATACTAGGTTGGATATCTTTATTATTTTGATATTTTCCACTACAATATTTATTGTAATCCCCTTCTATAGTATGATAGTATATTTGACAAATTTCCACATTTGGATATATCTTTATAGGTTGTACACAAAATATTTCTAAAGTCCAATATCCACTAAATCCCACATCCCCAAAACCAGCAGTAACATGTATAAATAGACCCAATCTACCTATAGAAGACCTGCCTTCCAACATAGGTACAAATCTCTCAGTCTCGGTATATTCAACTGTTCTACCTAAATATAATTTTCCAGGCTGAAGTATAATACCTTCATTAGGTATCTTAATACGTTTAGCTTTATTTTCTTTTTTCATATCCAATATATCATTTTCATATACTAATAATTCATCGTGGAGCGTGAGATTATAACTATTGGGATTTAATTGTTTCTCATTAAAGGGTTGTATCTTTATATTATCGTTTAAATTTTTTTTGATTTCTTTTCCTGATAAGATCATTGAACGTACTTCCTTTCTATATTTTTTATTGACTTAATTAATATTTATTAGTAGAATATTGTATATAGGTGATGGAGTTCGCCTTTAAATATTGCGATGTGCAATTAATGACTCCTACTTGGGTATAATGTATATCTAAGTAGGAGTTTTTTGCTTTTTTATAACAAATTAGAAAGGATTGATATAATGGCTCTAAGTTTAGGAACAATTATTATTCTAGGTTTATCCTTTAACAAACTATTTAACAAATTACGATTACCAGGACTTTTAGGGATGTTATTTCTTGGTATTATTATTGGTCCCTATGGTCTAAACTTTCTAAGTAAAGACATACTACTTATATCCTCTGATTTACGCACAATAGCATTGATTATTATTCTGTTAAGAGCAGGATTAGGTATAGAAAGAGATTCTTTGAAAAAAGTTGGACCCTCAGCTATAAAGATGAGTTTCATACCTGGATTATTAGAAGGGCTAACTATAACTTTTTTAGCATCTTACCTATTCAAACTCTCTAAAGTGGAAGCTGGAATGCTTGGATTTATAATAGCAGCTGTATCTCCAGCTGTTGTTGTTCCACAGATGTTAAATCTTTTGGATCAAAAATTAGGGACTAAAAAAGGTATCCCCACTTTAATATTAGCCGGTGCATCCATTGATGATGTAGTTGCTATTACAATATTTACAACATTTTTAGGTCTATATGGTGGTAAAAACATAAATGTATTTACTAAAATTTTACAAATACCATTATCTATATTATTAGGACTAATTTTAGGAACTATTGCTGGTATATTAATAGTGTATATGTTTAAAAAATTCCATATAAGAGACACTAAAAAAACCCTTATTTTAATAGCCATTGCCATCTTATTTACAAGTTTAGAAGAATTCTTAAAGAATTTCATACCCATTGCCAGTCTCCTTGGCGTAATGACTATAGGATTTGTAATACTAGAAAGATATCCTATAGTGGCTGATAGGTTGTCCAGTAAATTAAATAAGATATGGGTATTTGCAGAATTACTACTATTTGTATTGGTAGGGGCTCAAGTCAATATACACTTAGCAGCGGATTCAGGATTATTGGGACTCTTTATTATATTTATTGGGCTATTGGCTAGATCAATAGGGGTGTTGATTTCTATTACAGGAACAGACTTCAATTTAAAAGAAAAGCTATTTTGTGTCATAGCATATACCCCAAAGGCCACCGTCCAAGCTGCCATTGGTGCTGTACCTTTAGCTGCTGGAGTCCAATCTGGTGACTTAATATTAGCTATAGCAGTCCTATCAATTATCATAACAGCTCCACTGGGTGCTATGGGGATAAAATTATCAGGACAAAAATGGTTGAAGGCATAATTATAATAATGGAGATAGTATTCTACCTACTGATTCCATAATTTTATTTGTAAATGGTCTCTTTAGGTAGTCCTCTAATACTATTTCTTCACTATCATTAAAATCCATTATAAAATCTTTTTCAAGTCTATTTATTATATCCTCATCATATAAAAATGCATTCACTTCAAAATTTATTAAAAAACTTCTTATATCCATATTGGCAGTCCCAACAGAAGCTATGAGATTATCTACCACCAATACCTTTGAATGAATAAATCCCTTAGTATAACTATATATCTTGACTCCTGCCTTTAACAACTCCTCTATATTTGCCCTTGAACCCCAGTATGCAGTTATATGATCAGCCTTTTCAGGTATTATTATCCTCACATCTATTCCACTTAATGCTGCTGTTTTTAAGGCCATCTTTATAGAATCGTCAGGTACTAAATATGGAGTAGTTATCCATACCTTTTCATTTGCACTGGCTATAACTGAAAAATATGCCTGCATTATAGTATCCCATTTAGTATCTGGACCACTAGGAGATATCTGTATAAGTTGTTCCCCATAATATTCTATTTTAGGAAAGTATCGTACATCCTCTAAATCTTCCTTAGTACAAAAATACCAATCATTCATAAATATTATTTGAAGCTCAAACACTGATTCTCCCATTATCTTCAAATGGGTATCTCTCCAAAATCCTAATTTTTTATCTCTACCTAAATACTCATCTCCAATATTTATTCCACCTATAAATCCTATTTTACCATCTATCACAATTATTTTTCTATGGTTTCTATAATTTAATTCTCTACTTAATCCTGGCAAAAAAACCTTTAAAAACGGTGCCACCTGCACACCTGCTTCCTTTAAATCGTTTATATACTTTCTGCCAATCCTCCAACTGCCAACACTATCATATATCACCCTTACAATGACCCCTTCTTTGGCCTTTCTTATTAATATATCCTTTATCTTATTTCCTATATTATCATTTTTAATAATAAAATATTCTAAATGTATATGGTCTTTAGCTTTATTTAATTCTTCTATGACCTCTTGAAATTTTTGTTTTCCATTTGTAAGTACTTTACATTTATTATTAATAGTAACAGGGGCTTTGGAATTATTTAATATAAGACTGATCATTCTTCGTTTTATCATATCCTTATCACTGGCAAATACTTCATCTTCCTTTACTGCTTGAAGTTGAATCTCTGCTGTATCTTCTAATGTTTTCGCACTAATATTTTCTTTTTTCTTAAATATATTTTTTTTTCTAATATTTTGACCTAAAAATAAATAAAGTATAAATCCCAGTACTGGAACTAAAAATAGTACCAATAACCAAGATATAGTCTTTTCAGGATTATTATTTTCCATAAAAATAACTATAGCTATAAAGACTGTATATAATGTAAATATTACACCTAAAAAATCCCTAATCTTTTTTAATATAACTTTTAGTATATTATCACTATTATCTTTTGCCTTTATCACCTCATCTTTAGAGAAAATATTATCATATGTAATACTATAAGCTATAACACAATTCAATAGAAAAAGTATTATTATCAAACAAATTATTATCCTTTTGTTTTTTAACATAGTCTATTCCTTTCTTCCAACAAAGTTATTTATATATTCTTTATAATTTGTAATACTATTAATACATATTATATAATACCTTCAGACTTAAGTGAATAATAGTTTTTGTGGATTTCTTTGTTTTTATCCACATTATCCACAATTAACAGTGGATAACTTATGTAAACATTCACATTCCCTTATTTCATAAGGTTTTTATCATAGTATTTACATAAATAATTATTTTCCACAGCTATATTAATTAATAATATACAGGTTATTAACACAAAGTTAACACACTATCAACATTAAAAAACATTTAATCCACATATTCATTGAAATACCTTATAGTCCCTATGTATATGGCCCATGCAACTTTGTCTTGATACTCAGAAGAATTTAACAATTCAGCTTCTCTTTCATTAGATAAAAATCCACATTCAATAAGAACTGCTGGTGCATCTGTTTCTCTAATTAGATATATATTGTCTCTAGATTGGGGCTTTCTCTTATTATTTTCATCTAATACATTTACTAATTCCTGTTGTATTATTTTCGCTAAATATTTACTTTTTTCACACCCTTTTTTATAAAAAGTTTGAGCTCCATAGTATTTAGATTGTGGAAAACTATTTAAATGTATACTTATTAATATATGTGGTTCACTTTCATTTATAAGTATCCTCCTATTTCTCAAATCTTCATTCTTTTTTTGATTATATGTCTTAGACTTTTCTGTATCTAATCCTTTGTCCTCTATTCTAGTAATTATAGCTACTCCACCACTTTGTTCAATTAACTTTTTCAATTTCAAACTAATTTCTAGATTTATATCATCTTCCTGATTTCCCTTTCTATCCATTGCTCCAGGATCAAAACCTCCATGACCAGGATCAATAGCTATAATCTTATTGGAAACAGGTAAATATACCCCCGATACCTTTAACCTACTTCTGCGAATACATATGACTGCCCCTATCAGTATCACCAATAAAAATAAAATTAAAACCATATGTCTTTTTTTCATTATAAAAACTTTCACATAATAACCCCCTTGGCTCTTGGCTCTTGGCTCTTGGCTCTTGGCTCTTGGCTCTTGGCTCTTGGCTCTTGGCTCTTGGCTCTTGGCTCTTG
>NZ_JHVL01000024.1:30715-51681 GCF_000620125.1 Clostridiisalibacter paucivorans DSM 22131
GCTCTTGGCTCTTGGCTCTTGGCTCTTGGCTCTTGGCTCTTGGGGGGCGCTAGCGCCCCCCTCCTTCCCTAACAACTAAGAGCTAAGAACTAAGAACTGTATTTTCCTCTGATATAATAATATTATTATCTATCAAAAACTATACTAGGGGATTAAAAAAACACTGGAACAATTCCAGTGTTTTTTGAAATAATATATTATCTTTTTGAGAACTGAGGTGCCCTTCTTGCTTTCTTCAAACCATATTTCTTTCTTTCGGTCATTCTTGGGTCTCTTGTCAACATACCTGCTTTTTTAAGTACTCCTCTAAGCTCTGCATCGGCCTTTAATAATGCCCTTGATATACCAAGTCTTATAGCTCCAGCTTGACCTGTATATCCACCACCGTTCACATTAACAATAACATCATATTTATCCAAAGTATCAGTTATCACTAATGGTTCCTTTACTTTAACCTTTAATGTTTCATAGTTAAAGAATTCATCGATAGTTCTATTATTTATTTTAACATCACCAGTACCTGGAACTAATCTAACTCTAGCTATTGCTTTTTTTCTTCTTCCTGTACCATAATATTGAACTTTAGCCACTTATAATCCTCCCTTCCTGAACCTATATCTCATAAACTTCAGGTTTTTGGGCTTCATGATCATGTTCTCCGCCTCTATAAACCTTTAATTTCTTAAACATTGCTCTACCTAAGCTGTTTTTTGGTAGCATACCTTTTACCGCTAACTCTATAACTCTTTCTGGTTTTTCAGATATCATCCTTTTAAAAGAAACTTCTTTTAATCCACCTGGATGTAAAGAATGGTGTCTATATAACTTTTGTTGAGCTTTTTTTCCTGTAACTGATACCTTCTCTGCATTCAATACTATAACGTAATCTCCAGTATCTACATGAGGTGTATATATAGGTTTATGCTTACCTCTTAACAACTTTGCTATTTCTGTGGCAAGCCTTCCCAATGTCTTTCCTTCTGCATCTATAACATACCATTTTCTCTCAATTTCTTGAGGCTTTGCTACAAAGCTTTTCATTCTTTTCCCTCCTCATACAACAAACATTTATCATAAAATAACAAAACCTTTTAAAATAGATTTTGTCAAAACACATAGTGGAAAATTTTTATCCACCGTGCTATAAAAACCCGGGGCTAGTGGATTTTTATACACTCATACTCTATATATTTTAATACAACCATCCTAGTGTGTCAACCCTTTTCAATAAAAGACTTCTTTCAAATATAATCCTTGAGGTTTTGCAGTTTTACCTGCATTCTCTCTTTGTTTAGACTTTATTATATCTTTTATATCTTCAACATATATATTCTTTTGGCCTACATCCACCAATGTACCTATTATTATCCTAACCATATTATATAAGAAACCATTTCCACTAATTTTTACCTTTATAAATTTAGCAAAGGAAGAAATTTCTATATC
Source organism: Clostridiisalibacter paucivorans DSM 22131 (assembly GCF_000620125.1). Lineage (NCBI taxonomy): Bacteria > Bacillati > Bacillota > Tissierellia > Tissierellales > Thermohalobacteraceae > Clostridiisalibacter > Clostridiisalibacter paucivorans. The sequence continues at coordinate 32,162 of NZ_JHVL01000024.1, forward strand.
ATATATAGTCCTAACCGTATCCTTTACATTACTTCCCGATGACATGAAGCCTCTAAAATCATGGGTCCCTTTAAAGTATTTTAACGCTGATCTCATACTTTTTATATCCAACTTAAGTGGAACATGCCAACTATAATTTCTGTATATTGGACTTCTGATTCTACTATTATATATTATATATTCATATATTTTTCCCTTTGCATTATATCTAGAATGGAAATCTAAATCCACTTCCTCAGAATTTACAATAGATATATCATTGGGTAGTACTGAATTTAATGCCATGAAAAACCTATCTCCTGGTATACTGGAATTAGTAATAAAATTAGCCGCCTGGCCCTTAGCATGTACTCCACCATCAGTTCTTCCTGCACCAATTATCTTTATATTTTCATCAGTGAGCTTATTTATAGCCCTTTCCAATACTCCCTGTACTGTCCTACAGTTTGGTTGAGATTGCCAACCATTAAATTTAGTTCCATCGTATTCAATGATAATCTTTATATTTCTCATATCTTTCATCCTTTTATAGAATACAGGTCTTGGTTCTTAGTTCTTAGCTCTTAGTTCTTAGCTCTTAGTTCTTAGCTCTTAGTTCTTAGGTCTTAGGAAAGAATCAGCAAGAATTATGGACTGAAAATTGTCTATGCAAAATACCTAAAATATATAATTATGCCTAATAAAACAATAGTCATAGACAATACTACAAAGTCTCTTGTTTGTAATGATAATTGTCTCATCCTAGTACGGTTCTCTCCTCCTCTATAGCATCTGGCTTCCATTGCCATTGCCAACTCATCTGCCCTTCTAAAGGCACTTATAAATAATGGGACTAACAAAGGTACTAGATTTTTTGCTCTACTAAGTATATTTCCACTTTCAAAATCTGCTCCTCTAGCCATTTGTGCCTTCATTATTTTGTCTGTTTCTTCTAAAAGAGTAGGTATGAATCTCAATGCTATTGTCATCATCATAGCCAACTCATGGGCTGGCACTCCAATCCTTTTAAATGGATTTAACAGCCTTTCTATGCCGTCTGTAAGGGCTATTGGTGATGTGGTAAGAGTCAATAGAGAAGTCCCTATTATAAGCAATACAAGCCTTAACGCCATAAATGTAGCTTGAAATAGACCTTCTTTAGTTACATCCAGTGGTCCAATTTCAAATAGTATTTCTCCTTTAGTCATAAATACATTTATAAAAAAGGTGATAGCTATTATTATTACTAATGGTTTCAATCCTTTAAATATAAATTTAGGGGGTACCTTTGATATCATAATAGCAGAAAAAATAAATCCAAAGACAAAAATATAAGGGATAAAGGTATTAATAAAGAACAATGAAATTATAAATACAAATGTTACAATTATTTTTATCCTTGGGTCCAGCTTATGTACAACTGAATCCCCTGGAAAATATTGTCCAATAGTTATATCTTTAAGCATGGTCATTTCTCCTCAAATATTTTAATATTTCCTCTTTTGCTTCATCTACAGTAATAACATCATCCCTTATATTTTTACCCCTTTTCTTTAATTCCCTCATAACATATGTTATCTGTGGTACACCCAATCCCATTCTTTCTAAATCCTCAACATTCTTAAAAATCTCCCGTGGTGCTCCTGTCATAGTTACTTTTCCCCTATGCATTACTATAACCTTGTTCACAAGCTTTGCTATATCTTCCATACTGTGAGATACAAGTACTATAGTAGTCTTATTTTTCCTATACAGATTATTTATCTGCCCTAAGATATCATCTCTGCCCTTGGGATCTAATCCAGCAGTAGGTTCATCTAGGATTAATATACTTGGTTTCATAGCCAATACTCCTGCTATGGCTACCCTTCTCCGTTGGCCACCACTGAGTTCAAATGGTGATCTATCATTTACCATCTCAAAATCTAATCCTACCAGTTCCATTGCCTCTTTCACTCTGTCTTTAACTTCTTCATCAGACAATCCTAAATTTTTAGGACCAAATGCTACATCTTTATATACAGTTTCTTCAAATAGTTGATGCTCAGGATATTGAAATACTAGTCCAACCTTCTCTCTTATGGTCTTCATTTTAATCCCTTTTGCAGTTATATCCAACCCGTCTATTATTATTTTTCCAGATGTAGGTTTCAAAAGTCCATTTAGATGTTGTATCAATGTAGATTTTCCTGAACCCGTATGTCCAATTAGGCCAACAAATTCTCCTGATTCAATATCTATATTTACATCATCCAACGCCCTTTTCTCAAAGGGGCTTCCTGCACTATATATATGGGTTAATCCTTCTGTTTTTATACTCATATTAATCCCACCATTTCTTCTACTGTCAAGATATCAATAGGAATGTCTATACCCTCTTGATTTAGCTTAAATGCCAACTCTGTAACTTGAGGTATATCTAATCCATATTTTTTCATTATATTTACCTTACTAAATACTTCTTTTGGAGTGCCTTCCAATACAGCCCTTCCACCCGCCATTATAATTATTCTATCGGCATTTACTGCCTCATCCATATAATGGGTTATGTGTACAATAGTCTTTTTTTCTAATTTATTTAGCTTCATAATAGTATTCATTACTTCTTTTCTACCCGATGGATCTAGCATAGCAGTAGGCTCATCCAATACTATACACTGTGGATTCATTGCTAATACTCCAGCTATTGCAATTCTCTGTTTTTGACCACCAGATAGTAGATGGGGGGCATGTTTTTTATATGCTTCCATTTCTACTGCTTCCAATGAAGCATCTACTCTTTTCCTTATCTCTGAAGGAGCAATACCTTGATTTTCTGGGCCAAATGCTACATCTTCTTCTACTATGGTAGCAACTAATTGGTTATCTGGATTCTGAAAAACCATTCCAGCAGTCTGTCTAATATTCCATATATCTTCAGGATTGCTAGTATCCATGCCATCTACATATACATTACCCTTCGTTGGTAATAATAATGCATTTATATGCTTAGCAAGGGTGGATTTACCAGAACCGTTATGACCTAAAATTACTACAAATTGTCCCTTTTTTATCTCCAAATTTACATCCTTTAATGCTGCCTGCTTCTCATTTTCATTATTTGTATATTCATAAGTCACATTATCTATTTTTATCATTATATCTTTATTCATCTATTAACCCCCTCCAAGGAGCTTTTTAACTTTATACCACTAATTAATTTTAGCATATGTAGAAAAGCTATTCAAACAAATAATAATAAATATATGAATAAATAAAAAGAGGATTAAGCTGTAACTCCAACTTAATCCCCTTGACCGTTAAACTAACTTTAGTATCACCATTTCGCTTCCATCGCCTCTACGAGGTCCTAATTTTAATATTTTAGTATATCCGCCATTTCTGTCCGCATAATTTGGAGCAATCTCATCAAACAGCTTTTTTACTACTGTTTCATCATATATATAAGAAAGGGCTTGTCGTCTAGCATGTAGGTCTCCTCTTTTTCCTAGTGTGACCATCTTTTCAGCCATTCTTCTAGTCTCTTTTGCTCTTGTAACAGTAGTTTCAATCTTTCCATCCTTCAACAAACTTGTTACAAGGTTTCTTAGCATTGCAGTTCTGTGGTCCGTAGTTCGTCCCAGCTTTCTTAGTTTAGCCATACATTATCCCTCCTTTAGTCGGAATTATTCTTCACTTTTCTTAAGACTTAATCCCAATTCATCAAGTTTTTTCTGAACCTCTTCAAGGGATTTCTTTCCTAGGTTCCTTACTTTCATCATATCTTCTTCTGTCTTTTGGGCTAATTCATCAACAGTATTAATGCCTGCCCTTTTTAAGCAGTTATAAGACCTTACAGATAAGTCTAATTCCTCTATAGTCATTTCTAATACTTTTTCTTTTTTATCTTCTTCTTTTTCAACCATTATCTCAACATCACTTACATGATCAGTAAGGGATATAAATAGATTTAGATGCTCATTAAATATCTTTGCTCCTAAAGACGCAGCTTCATCTGGTTTAATAGTTCCATCAGTCAATATTTCTAGAGTTAATTTATGATAGTCAGTAAGTTGACCTACTCTAGTATTATCAACATGGAAATTAACCTTTTTTACTGGAGTAAATATGGAATCTATAGGAACTATACCTATAGTTTGATCTTCCTTCTTATTTCTTTCTGCAGGTACATAGCCCCTACCTTTTACCATCTCAAGCTCCATATACAGTTTGCCGCCCTCTTCAATTGTAGCTATGTGCAAATCCTTATTCAATATCTCAACATCTACACCTGTTTGAATATCTCCAGCTTTAACTTCTCCTGGACCTTCAGCATCTATTATTAAAGTTACAGTCTCATCTGTATGCATCTTTGCAGATATATCTTTTATATTTAGTATAATCTCTGTCACATCTTCTAGTACTCCAGGTATTGTTGAGAACTCATGTAAAACACCTTGGATCTTTATAGAAGACACTGCTGCCCCAGGCAGAGATGACAACAATATTCTTCTAAGAGAATTTCCCAATGTTGTAGCATAACCTCTTTCTAGAGGCTCTACTACAAATTTACCATAGGTATTGTCTTCACTTAACTCTAATATCTCTATCTTGGGTTTTTCAATTTCAATCATTATAATTTGAACCCTCCCTATATTTTTTTATCTTTTCTGAGGGTAACTGATTCTAGCTAGATTATTTTGAGTACCACTCTACAATTAGATGTTCTTCTATTGGTAATTCTATATCTTCTCTTGACACTTCCCCAACTATTTTAGCTGTCATGCTTTCTGCATCAACTTGTAACCATTGGGGTACAGTACCTTGATGATTCTCTACTAATTCTTTGAATTTAACTGATTTTTTACTATTTTCTTTTACCTTAATAGTATCACCTACTGATGTCAAATAAGAAGGAACATTTACCTTTCTGCCATTAACTTCAAAATGACCATGAGTAACTAACTGTCTAGCTTCTGCCCTTGAAGAAGCTAATCCTAATCTATAAACTACATTGTCTAATCTAGACTCTAAAACTTTTAATAGGTTTTCACCTGTTATACCTTCCATTTTATCAGCTTCTGCAAAGTACTTTGTAAACTGATTTTCTGGCACTCCATAATATCTACGAACTTTTTGTTTTTCTCTCAACTGGATACCGTGTTCTGATAATTTCTTTCTACCTTGACCATGTTGTCCTGGTGCATAATTTCTTTTATTAATAGGGCATTTATCAGTAAAACATTTATCGCCCTTTAAATATAATTTAAGTCCTTCTCTTCGACAAAGTCTACATACTGGACCTGTATATCTTGCCATATTTCACACCTCCTATATGAATATAATTAAACTCTTCTTCTCTTAGGTGGTCTACAACCGTTATGTGGTATTGGAGTAACATCCTTAATTAAGTTTACTTCTAACCCTGCGGCTTGTAGAGACCTAATAGCAGCTTCTCTTCCTGCTCCTGGACCTTTAACGTATACTTCTACAGTCTTCAAACCATGTTCCATGGCTTTTTTAGCTGCTGTCTCTGCAGCCATTTGAGCAGCAAAAGGAGTTGATTTTCTTGAACCTCTAAAACCTAACTGTCCTGCGCTGGCCCAAGAGATAGAATTTCCTTGAGTATCTGTCAATGTAACTATAGTGTTATTGAAGGTAGACTGAATATGTGCCTGACCTCTTTCTATATTTTTTCGCTGTTTTCTTTTAACACGCGCTTTTTTTACACCTTTTTTAGCCAACTAGAGTCCCTCCTTTTCCATTTCTATAATCAATTATTTCTTTTTCTTCTTACTTGCTAACCTCTTAGGACCTTTTCTTGTTCTTGCATTATTTTTAGTTCCTTGTCCTCTAACAGGCAATCCTCTTCTATGTCTAATACCTCTATAGCAACCTATCTCTCTAAGTCTTTTGATATTCATTGCTATTTCTCTTCTTAAATCACCTTCAACCATATATTTATCTATAGTTGTTCTCAATTTTGTTACTTCGTCTTCTGTTAGATCTTTAACCCTTGTATCTGGATTCACACCAACATTTTTCAATATTTCGTTTGATCTTGATCTGCCTATACCATATATATAAGTTAATCCAATCTCAACTCTTTTGTCCCTTGGCAAGTCAACACCTGAAATTCTGGCCATTTAACTCTACACCTCCTAATCACTCTGCTATACCTTAAACTTAATCTTAATAAAGCAGCCGCGTCAATAATTATATTATAAATTAGTAATTACATCCATAAAATTTTTGGGATTATCCTTGTTTTTGCTTATGTTTAGGATTTTCACAAATAACCATTACCTTGCCTTTTCTTCTTATTATTTTACATTTTTCACACATTTTTTTTACTGATGGTCTTACCTTCACTGTGATCCCTCCTCGCTACTTCTTTCGCCAGGTTATTCTTCCCCTTGTTAAATCATAAGGAGAAAGTTCTAGTGTTACTTTATCCCCGGGAAGAATTCTAATGAAATTCATCCTTAATTTACCTGAAATATGAGCTAATATTTCATGATCATTTTCTAACTTAACTCTAAACATTGTATTAGGTAGGGCCTCAACAACAGTACCTTCTACCTCGATAACATCTTTTTTGGACATTAGGTTATCTAACCTCCATTCCTTTTATTGTAACTTGCTCTCAACAGCAGACAACATTTTTCTTATAAAAGCATTATTAATCTTGATCTTCTTCTCAAGCCTCTGCCTCAACTCTTCAATCCTATAATTATAGACTACAAGATGTTTAATTTTTTTCTTTTTTGGTGTGTCTAATTTCCTCATATCTCCGTCTACTAATAAGACATATCTATCATCTATAACATTTATAACAACAAAAAATTTATTCTTATCTCTGCCGGCCTTGGACCTAACTACTTGACCTATACCTATTCCTTCAGTAGTTTCCACGGTCTTCACCTCTCAATAATTGTCAGAATCTCTGGTTCATCCTCAGTTATAACTATAGTATTCTCGTAATGGGCAGATACTTTATTATCAGCAGTAACTACCGTCCAATTGTCTTCAAGTACATCTACATGATAAGCACCAGCATTTACCATGGGCTCAATAGCAAGAACCATTCCTGGTTTTAACCTTGGACCCCTTCCCGGAGGACCAAAATTAGGTATTTGTGGGTCTTCATGCATCTTTTGTCCTATGCCATGCCCAACATAATCTCTAACTATAGAAAAACCATTATCTTCAACATATTTTTGTATAGCATTAGATATGTCTGATAGCCTATAACCTACTTTTGCATATTTTAGACCTTGAAAAAAAGATTCTTTCGTTACATCAACTAGTTCTTGATGTTCTTCAGATATATTTCCAATGCCATAGGTTCTTGCAGCATCTCCGTAATACCCATTTAATATAACACCAGTATCTATACTTACTATATCCCCATCATTTATAACCCTAGGCCCTGGTATCCCATGAACTACTTCCTGATTTATAGAAATACATATAGAACCTGGAAATCCTCCATACCCTTTAAATGCTGGAAGGGCTCCATTCTTTCTTATAAAGTCCTCAGCTATTTCATCAAGTTTCTTTGTGGTTATACCAGGTTTTATAAAATCTTTTAGATAAAAATGAGTTTCTGCAGTAAGCTTACCTGCATCTCTCATTTTATCTACTTCCCTAGGAGTTTTGATAATTATCATTATGCATCGCTCTCCAATCTATTGACAATATCCTCAAATACCTTCTCTATATCTTGAGCACCATCAATGTCTAACACGATTCCTTTTTTATTATAGTAATCTATTAGGGGTCTAGTCTGTTCTTGATATACTTCTATTCTCTTTGTAACAGTTTCAGCAGTATCATCATCTCTTTGATAAAGATCTCCACCGCATACATCACATACGCCTTCTTTTTTAGGTGGATTAAACTTAGTATGGAAAGTAGCACCACAGTCTTTGCATATTCTTCTACCTACAGCCCTCTCTATTAAGGCTTCTTTAGGCACATCAATATTAATAACATTATCTAAACTGTGACCAAGATTGCTAAGTTCTTTATCCAACGCATCGGCCTGTGCAACAGTTCTAGGAAAACCGTCCAATAAGAATCCCTTTTTACAATCATCTTCTGTTAATCTATCCTTTACAATGGCAACCACTAATTCATCAGGAACTAATAGTCCTTTATCCATATATTCCTTAGCCTTTTTTCCTAAATCTGTACCCTCTTTTATATTCTTTCTAAATATATCTCCTGTTGATATATGAGGGATATCATATTTTTTAATTATACCTGAAGCTTGGGTTCCTTTCCCAGCTCCAGGTGGTCCAAGCAATATAAGTCTCACTATAATCATCTCCTTATGGAGTTTTTTTAATACCTATTGGACTAATCTATTTTAAAAATCCTTTATAATGTCTCATCATCATCTGTGACTCTATTTGCTTCATAGTTTCAAGGGCAACCCCAACAACTATTAACAATGCTGTTCCTCCAAAACCAATATTTAAATTTGTAAATGAAAAAATCAATGTTGGTATTGAAGCTATAAGGGCCAAAGCTAATGCACCCACTAGGGTAATCCTTGAAAGTACTCTATTCAAATAATCAGCAGTGGGTTTCCCCGGTCTTATTCCTGGTATGAATCCACCATACTGTTTAAGATTATTAGCATATTCTACAGGATTAAACTGTATTGCTGTATAAAAATAAGTGAAGAATATTATCAGCAAAATATTTAGTATAGAATAAATCCATACTCCAGGATTTCCATTTGGTGAAAAATACTTAGAAACAACCTCTGCAAATTTACCATCAAAGAAAAATACTAATGTTTGAGGGAATGCCAACAATGACGTAGAGAATATTACTGGAATAACTCCAGCCATCAATACCTTCAATGGTATATGTGTATTTTGTCCCCCATACATTTTCCTTCCAACGACTCTTTTAGCGTACTGAACAGGTATTCTTCTCTGTCCTTCTTGTATAGCAACTACACCTGCAATTATAATAGTTGCTATTATAAGAAATAGTAGAATCTCAATTATACTAACATTACCTGTCTTGTATAATCCAAAAACTTGCATTATCCCAGCTGGTACTCTAGAAACTATACCTGTAAATATAATCAAAGATATTCCATTACCAATACCATATTCAGTAATCTGCTCACCTAACCACATAAGGAAGGCAGTACCTGCAGTAAGAACAATAACCACAGTAGCCATTGATAATCCACTTTGATGTATTATGGCATTTCTAAAAAGACCAACACTAATACCTATTGCTTGAATAAGAGCAAATATTACAGTACCATATCTTGTATATTGAGCAATCTTTTTTCTTCCCTCTTCTCCTTCTCTAGCAAGGGCTTCAAGCCTAGGTATAGCTATAGTTAAAAGCTGCATTATAATGGAAGCTGTAATATATGGATATATATTCAATGCAAATATAGTCATCTGCTTAAAGGCTCCACCAGCCATTAAATCTATAAATCCAAGTATTCCGCCTCCGCCACCTTCAAACATTTCAGCTATAACCTTTTTATCTATAAATGGTACTGGTATATTGGCTCCTAGTCTAAATACTACTAGCATCATAAGTGTAAATAAAATTCTTTTTCTTAAATCTGGGATCTTCCAAGCATTTTTTAAAGTTGATAACACTTTAAATCACCTCTGCCTTTCCCCCGGTGGCCTCTATCTTCTCTGCTGCACTTTTTGTGAATTTATGGGCTTTTACGGTTAACTTTTTGTCTAAGCTTCCATCGCCAAGAATCTTAACTCCGTCTTGTATTTTGCTTATAACACCTGTTTCCTTTAAAAGCTCTGGAGTAACCAATGTATTTTCTTCAAATCTATTTAAATCTTTAATATTAACTGTGGAATATTTTTTAGCAAATATATTAGTAAACCCTCTTTTTGGTAATCTTCTATACAAAGGCATTTGACCACCTTCAAATCCAGGCCTTACTCCTCCACCTGAACGAGAGTTTTGTCCATTTTCGCCCCTACCAGCTGTTTTTCCTTGACCTGTAGCAGTACCTCTACCTAGTCTTTTTCTATTCTTTGTACTTCCAGCATTGGGTTTTAATTCATGTAATTTCATGGTTGCACCTCCTTCGGAATTACATTATTCTATTACTTCAACCATATGATTTACTTTTTCAATCATACCTCTTATCTGAGGAGTATCTTCTTTTTCAACTATTTGACCAATTTTCCTTAGTCCTAATGCTTCTATAGTTCTTCTTTGTTTTTCATTTTTTCCAATTTTACTTCTAACTAGTTTAACATTAATCTTAGCCAAGGTGTTCCCCCCTAACCTATTATTTCTTCAACTGATTTTCCTCTTAATTTAGCAACATCTTCTGCTTTCTTAAGACTGGCTAACCCTTCCATAACGGCATCAACCATATTTCTTGGATTATTAGAGCCTAAAGATTTAGTTCTTATGTCTCTAACTCCAGCTAATTCTAGAACTGCACGAACAGGTCCTCCAGCAATAACTCCAGTACCTGGTTGAGCTGGTTTTAAAAGAACACTACCTGCTCCAAAATTTCCTACTATTTCATGAGGTATGGTTGCATCAATAAGGGGTACTTTTATTAAATGCTTCTTAGCATCTTGTATTGCCTTCTTTATAGCATCTGGAATCTCTATAGCCTTTGACATACCAACTCCAACATGACCATTTTCATCTCCAACTACTACTAGGGCACTAAATCTAAAGTTTCTACCACCTTTTACAACCTTAGTTACACGATTTATATTAACAACTCTTTCTTTTAAATCTAATTCATTTGCATCAATACGTCCACGTTGCATTTATTCCCCTCCTTTTCTAAAAGTTTAATCCGCCATCCCTAGCTCCTTCAGCAAGTTCCTTAACTCTACCATGATAAATATATCCACCTCTATCAAATATAACAGTTTCGATTCCTTTTTCCACTGCTTTCTTTGCTACAGCTTCTCCAACTTTCCTAGCCGCTTCTTTATTTCCAGTGCTTTCAACACTTTCTTTTATTTTGTTATCCAAAGTTGAAGCTGATGCTAAAGTATTACCATTTATATCATCTATAATTTGTGCATATATATGGTTTAGGCTTCTATATACATTTAATCTAGGTCTTTCAGGAGTTCCTTGAATTTTATTTCTAGCCCTTAAATGTCTTTTTTGTCTCTTTTTATTTTTATTAACTTTTTTAAGCACCCTTATTCACTCCTTTCCTACTACTTAGCAGTCTTTCCTTCCTTACGTCTTACTACTTCATTTTCATATCTTATACCTTTACCTTTATATGGCTCAGGTCTTCTTAGGTCTCTTATAACTGCTGCATAGTTTCCTACCTTTTGTTTATCTATTCCTTTAACTATAACCTTTGTGTTAGAAGGAACTTCTGTTTGTATTCCATCTGGATCTTCCATCTCTACTGGATGAGAAAAACCTAAGTTTAATACTAGCTTTTTCCCTTGTTTTTGTGCACGATATCCTACACCTATTATTTCTAAAGTCTTTTCATATCCTTTAGAAACACCTTCAAGCATATTGTACAATAAAGTTCTAGTTAATCCATGTAAAGATTTATGTCTCTTATTTTCAGTTGGTCTATTTACAGTGATTTCATTATTCTCTATTTTAATTTCCATATCTTTATCTAATTGTTGCTCTAACTGACCTTTAGGTCCCTTAACTACTACATAGTTTTTATCATCTATTTTAACATCTATCCCATTAGGCACTTCTATGGGCTTAATACCTATTCTTGACATGTTTACACCTCCTGTTTCCTAGATGATAGATAATATATTACCATACATAACAAAGAACTTCTCCACCAACATTATTGCTTCTAGCACTTTTATCAGTCATTATACCTTTAGAAGTTGATAAAATTGCTATTCCTAACCCACCAAGCACTCTTGGTATTTCGTTATTTTTTGCATATACCCTTAATCCTGGTTTAGAAATTCTTTTTAAGCCACCTATTACCTTTTCATCATTTTTACCGTACTTAAGTTGAACTCTTATAATACCTTGCTTACCATCATCTATAACATCAAATCCCTTTATGAAACCTTCTTCTAAAAGAATATTTGCCAAGGATTTTTTTATGTTTGAAGCTGGAATATCTACTTTTTCATGTTTTGCATTATTACTGTTTCTAATCCTCGTTAACATATCTGCAATTGGATCAGTCATAACCATAAGAGCTACCTCCTTCCTATAACATTTATCCTACCAGCTGGCTTTTCTTACTCCTGGTATTTGACCTTTATATGCTAATTCTCTGAAGCATATACGGCAAACACCATATTTTCTCAAATAACCATGAGGTCTTCCACATATCTTACATCTATTATAAGCTCTAGTGCTGTACTTAGCTTTTTTTTGTTGCTTTAACTTCATTGACTTCTTTGCCACATTATTCCCTCCTCATTATTTTTTAAAGGGCATTCCCATTAGCGCTAAAAATTCTCTAGCCTCTTCATCTGTTTCAGCAGTAGTAACTATTATTATGTCCATACCTTTTATTCTGTCTATTTTATCATATTCTATTTCAGGAAATATTAATTGTTCCTTTACACCCAATGCATAGTTTCCTCTTCCGTCAAAGGCTGTTGAAGAAACACCTCTAAAATCTCTAACTCTAGGTAAAGCTATATTCATAAATTTATCTAAGAAGCTATACATTTTTTCTCCTCTTAGAGTCACTTTACATCCTACTGGCATACCTTCTCTGATTTTAAAATTAGAAACTGATTTTTTAGCTTTGGTTATAACTGGCTTTTGTCCAGCAATTATAGCCATTTCTTCTATAGCAGATTCCAAAAGTTTGGCGTTTTCTTTCGCTTCTCCTACGCCCATATTGATTGTTACTTTTTCAATCTTTGGAACCTCCATCATATTCTTATATTTAAATTTCTCCATAAGAGCCGGAGCTACTTCGCTAACGTATTTTTCTTTAAGTCGTGATATCACTTTTTAAACCTCCTTTCAACAGGGCTTTTAGTCTAATACTTCCCCACACTTAGAACAAACCCTTACTTTGTCACCATTGTCTAGAAATTTATGTCCAACTCTAACACCTTGTTTATCCTTACTACAATAAAGCATAACATTAGAAATATCTATAGATCCTTCCTGGTGAACTATTCCACCTTGCTGAAGTTGTTGGTTTGCTCTCTGATGTTTAGTTAACATGTTTACACCTTCAACTAAAACTCTATTTTTCTTAGGAAATGCTTGAAGCACTTTACCTTTTTTTCCTTTATCTTTACCAGCAATTACAACTACTGTATCACCTTTTTTTATATGCATTATTTACACCTCCTCTTATAACACTTCAGGTGCTAAAGATATAATCTTCATGAAGTTTCCATCTCTTAATTCTCTAGTTACAGGACCAAATATACGAGTTCCTGTAGGTTGTTTATCATCTTTTACAATTACAGCTGCATTTTCATCGAATTTGATATAACTTCCATCTTTTCTTCTTAGTCCTCTTTTGCTTCTTACTATAACAGCTTTAACTACGTCACCTTTTTTTACAACACCACCAGGCGTTGCACTTTTGACAGAAGCTACTATTACATCTCCAATATTAGCATATCTCCTCTTGGTTCCGCCCAAAACCTTTATACATAGTAATTCCCTAGCTCCAGAATTATCAGCTACTTTTAATCGAGACTCAGCTTGAATCATATTGTTAACCTCCCTTCATTAAACACAAGGATTATTTTGCTCTTTCAATTATATTAACTAATCTCCATCTCTTTTGTTTACTTAATGGTCTTGTTTCCATTATTTTTACTCTATCTCCTGTATTGGCTTCATTTTTTTCATCATGGGCTTTAAATTTTGTAGTCTTTTTCATCTGCTTTCCATATAAAGGATGAGAGACAAATGTTTCAACAGCAACAACCACAGTCTTATCCATCTTGTCACTTACCACTCGACCTATTCTTACTTTTCTATTTCCTCTGTCCATTTAAACAGCCCTCCTTCCTATAACTGCTAAGCATTCAGTTTATTTATTTCTCGTTCTCTAACTACAGTTTTCACTCTAGCTATATCTTTTCTTACCATCTTTATTCTCATTGGATTGTCAAGCTGCCCAGTAGCCAGTTGAAATCTCAAATTAAACAATTCTGCCTTTAACTCTGATAGCCTATTATCTAGTTCTTGAGCAGTTAAATCTCTTAATTCACTAGCTTTCATTAGCTTCACCACCCTTTTCTACTCCCTCTTCACGTGTCACAAATTTACATTTTATTGGTAGTTTGTGAGCAGCCAATCTCATAGCCTCTCTAGCCAATTCCTCTGATATGCCACCCATTTCAAATAATACTCTTCCAGGTTTAACTACTGATACCCAGTATTCTGGTGATCCTTTACCTTTACCCATACGAGTCTCAGCTGGTTGTGATGTTACAGGCTTATCAGGGAATATTTTAATCCAAATCTTTCCACCTCTTTTGATATGCCTTGTCATAGCCCTTCTGGCTGCCTCTATTTGATTTGAAGTTATCCATGCTGGTTCCATAGCTTGTAAACCAAATTCACCATAGGATATTTTATTTCCTCGAGTAGCCTTACCCTTCATTCTACCTCTCTGTTGCTTACGATGCTTTACTCTCTTAGGCATTAACATAACCTATTCCTCCTTCCTTAAAGAATTCAGTTCTATTTATTCTTTCCGTTTTGTTCTTTTTGGTCTTCTTTAACCGGAAGAACCTCTCCTTTATATATCCAAACCTTAACTCCTATTTTTCCATAAGTTGTATCTGCTTCAGCAAATCCATAATCAATATCTGCTCTAAGTGTTTGCAAAGGTATTGTTCCCTCACTATATCCTTCTGTTCTAGCCATATCAGCACCATTTAATCTTCCAGACACAGCTGTCTTTACACCCTTAGCACCTGATCTCATTGCCCTTTGGATAGATTGTTTCATTGCCCTTCTAAAAGAAACCCTTCTTTCAAGCTGTCCTGCGATATTTTCAGCTACTAATTGAGCATCTTTTTCAGGAACCTTTACTTCTTCAACATTTACTATTATATTTTTACCTGTCATTTTTTCCAATTCTTTTCTCAATGCTTCTACTCCAGATCCACCTTTTCCAATTACCATGCCTGGTTTTGCAGTATATACATTAAGTTTAACTCTATTCGCTGCTCTCTCTATCTCTATTTTAGAAATTCCAGATATCTTCAACTTATTTTTTACATATTTACGAATATCATGGTCTTCAATAAGATAGTCTGAGAAATTTTTCTTGTCAGCATACCATTTTGAATCCCAATCTTTTATGATGCCAACTCTCAATCCATGTGGATTAACTTTTTGACCCATTTATTGCCCTCCTTCTCTACTCTCTCTCTTGTAAAACTACTCCTACATGACTTGTTCTCTTCTTTATCTGAAAAGCTCTACCTTGTGCCCTTGGTCTCCATCTCTTTAGAACCGGTCCTTGATTGGCGTAAACTTGAGCTACATATAAATTGTCTCTGTCCATGCTAAAATTATTTTCAGCATTGGCAAGGGCTGATTGAACTACCTTTTCTAAAACTTCCGCTCCTTTTTTAGGAGTAAACTTCAAAATAGCAAGGGCCTCGTCAACTGATTTACCCCTTACAAGATCGGCAACTATTTTAACTTTTCTGGGTGATATACGAATATATTTAGCCACAGCTTTAGCTTCCACCTATATTCCCTCCTTCTTTAGATACTTCTTTATTAAAACATAACAAAGTATATTTTCTACTTTAATGCAGTTGATCGCTCTGTATGATCTCCATGTCCCTTAAATGTTCTAGTAGGTGCAAACTCTCCCAATTTATGACCCACCATATCTTCAGTTATATAAACTGGCACATGTTTCCTACCATCATAAACAGCTATGGTATGACCAACCATTTGTGGGAAAATTGTGGATCTACGAGACCAAGTTTTAATAACCTTTTTTTCATTTTCTTTATTTAATTCTTCAACTTTTTTCATAAGATGGTCATCACAAAATGGCCCTTTCTTTAATGATCTACCCATTAATGCTCCTCCTTTCAACTGGAAATGCTTCTATACTCAGGCTACATACCTATTATTTTTTCTTTCTTCTTCTAATAATAAATTTATCTGATTTCTTATTCTTCTTACGAGTTTTATATCCCAAAGTTGGTTTGCCCCATGGACTCACAGGAGACGGTCTACCAATTGGAGCTCTACCTTCACCACCACCATGTGGATGGTCGTTAGGATTCATTACACTACCTCTTACAGTAGGTCTAATACCCATATTCCTCTTTTTACCTGCTTTACCTACAGTTATATTTTCATGGTCTATATTACCAACTTGACCTATAGTAGCTCTACATTCAAGTCTTACCATTCTCACTTCTCCTGAAGGCAATTTAATTTGAGCATATTTACCCTCTTTAGCCATAAGTTGAGCCGAATTCCCTGCTGATCTTACCAATTGTCCACCTTTTCCAGCTTTTAACTCAATATTATGAATCATTGTACCTACAGGTATATTTTTAAGAGGCAACGCATTACCCAATTTAATATCTGCATTGACACCAGATTCAATAATATCTCCAACAGCTATTTTATTTGGTGCTAATATATATCTCTTTTCTCCGTCTCTATAGACAATAAGTGCAATATTAGCAGTTCTATTAGGATCATACTCTACAGCTTCAACGCGTCCTGGTATTCCATCTTTGTTCCTTTTAAAATCTATTATTCTATATTTTTGTTTATTTCCACCGCCTCTATGGCGAATAGTTATCTTCCCATGAGCATTTCTACCAGCATTCTTCTTTTTAGGAGCCAAAAGTGACTTTTCCGGCTCTTTTTTAGTAATTTCTTCAAAGGTTGAAACGGTCATCTGTCTCAGTGCTGGAGAAGTTGGTTTATATTTCTTAATACCCATTATGATTCCCTCCTTTTAACATACTAAACTACAATTACATTCCTTCAAAGAACTCAATGCCTTTGCTATCTTCTGTCAATTGTACAATAGCCTTCTTCCAACTGGGTCTTCTTCCAATATTCATTCCCATTCTTTTTAATTTACCCTTCATATTCATAGTATTAACCTTAGCTACCTTTACACCAAAAACATGCTCAACGGCATTTTTAATTTCTGTTTTATTCGCCCTTTTATCTACAACAAAAGTATATTTGCCCTCAGCCATATCGTTCATACTTTGTTCAGTTATAACAGGCTTTCTTATTATATCGTGTAGGTTACGCATTATGCATACACCTCCTCCACTTTTGTTACAGCATCTTTAGTAATGATAAAAGTATCATACTTTAAAACATCATATACATTCAATGAATTTATAAGTGTTGTTTCAACACCTGGTATATTCTTAGCTGATTTCATGATATTCTCATCTTTTTCAGCCATTACTATGAGGGCTTTTTTAGTAGAATTTAAGTTTTTCAATATATTGGCCATATCCTTAGTCTTAGGATTCTCCATCTTAAATTCGTCCAATACTACAATCTCATCATTTAATACTTTAGAACTCAAAGCAGACTTCATTGCAAGCCTTCTAACTTTCTTAGGTAAAGTATATCTATAATCTCTTGGTTTTGGAGCAAACACAACTCCACCACCAGTCCATTGTGGAGATCTTATACTTCCTTGTCTAGCTCTACCAGTTCCTTTTTGTCTCCATGGCTTTCTTCCGCCACCTCTTACTTCTGACCTTGTCTTTGCAGATTGTGTACCTTGTCTTTGATTAGCAAGATAATTCTTCACAGATTCATGCAAAACATGTTTATTAACTTTAACACCAAATACAGCATCTGTTAATTCTATATCTCCAACCTGTTGTCCAGATACATTATATAAAGCTACTTTAGGCATATTATATCCTCCTTTCTATAAAACTTACTTAGAAACTTTTACTGTGTCTTTTATAGTTATTAATCCGCCCTTAGGTCCAGGCACAGCACCTTTTATTAATAATAAATTCTTTTCAACATCTATTTTAACAACTTCTAGATTTTGCACTGTAACTCTTTCATTACCCATATGTCCTGGTAAATTCTTTCCTTTAAATACTCTAGCAGGATATGCTGATGCTCCCATAGAACCCACTGCCCTATGATATTTAGAACCGTGTGTCTCTGGTCCCCTTGATTGGTTATGTCTCTTTATAGCACCTTGGAATCCCTTACCTTTAGAAATTCCTATTACATCAACACTTTCTCCTTCAGTGAATATGTCTACTTTGATCTCTTGACCAATTTCATATTCATCTATATTGTCTACTTTAATCTCTCTCAAATATCTTTTATACTCTGTTTCAGCCTTATCAAAATGGCCTTTTTTAGGCTTATTAACCTTTTTCTCTTTTACAGTATCAAATCCAACCTGAATAGCATTGTAACCATCTTTATCCTCAGTCTTCTTCTGTACAACTACCAAAGGTCCACCTTCAATAACTGTTACAGGTATAACGGAACCATCCTCGTTAAATATCTGAGTCATTCCTATTTTTTTCCCTAACATTCCTTTCACTTGTTACACCTCCTATATTCTTACAGCGGATTGCATCATTGCAATCATACTAAGCAGGATTAACTATACAAATTAAAGCTTTATTTCTATATCTACACCTGCTGGTAAATTTAATCTCATCAATGAATCAACAGTCTTTGGAGTAGGACTCAAGATATCAATAAGTCTTTTATGAGTTCTCTGTTCAAATTGTTCTCTTGAATCTTTATACTTATGAACTGCCCTTAATATTGTAACTACTTGTTTCTCTGTTGGTAGAGGTACAGGTCCTGATACTGTAGCCCCTGTTCTTTTAGCAGTTTCAACTATCTTTTGTGCTGATGAGTCAAGAACCTTATGGTCATAAGCTTTCAACCTGATTCTTATTTTTTGTTTTCCATTACCTTTTGACATTAACAATTCCCTCCTTCTATCGCATGTTTTTTTTACATACGACATGGATTTGCCGACACACTTGCCCTGGCGTTTTATTTTAAAAACAGACAAGCACATAAACAAAACCCAGTCGCCCGACTCTCAATCGGACATTCTCCACAAAAATTCCCTGTTATACAGCAACCTTTTGCTTCATCGCATGTCAATTGCATACTTTAATATTTTAACTTAAAAACAGTTAAAACTCAAGGGTTATTTAAAACTTTTTATTATTTTTTTAGCATAAAACAAAAGAAGAGGTACCTCTTCTTTTGTTTTATGTCTATCTTATGTTAGTAATCTTTTATGTCTTTTAGATTATTCTATAATCTCACTAACTACTCCAGCTCCTACTGTTCTTCCACCTTCACGGATTGCAAATCTTAATCCTTCTTCCATCGCTATTGATGTTATTAATTTGATTTCAAATGTTGCATTGTCTCCTGGCATACACATTTCTACGCCTTCTTCTAAGTTTATTTCTCCTGTTACGTCTGTTGTTCTAAAGTAGAATTGTGGTCTGTATCCGTTAAAGAATGGTGTATGTCTTCCTCCCTCTTCTTTTGTCAATACATATACTTCTGCTTTGAACTTTGTATGGGGTGTTATTGTTCCTGGTGCTGCTAATACT
>NZ_JHVL01000027.1 GCF_000620125.1 Clostridiisalibacter paucivorans DSM 22131
CACCTTTCCTAGAAAATGGAGAACAATTAGTAAAAGAGATATCCTAATCTTAGTCGCTAACTGCAACCTCGCACTATTAGCATTCATCTTTGAAAACTAACCTTGCTGTTGGTCTAATCAAAGAGATGCAGCATCTGTAGTATGCAGGTTATGACAACTAAGTCAGGAAGCATGCTTTTCTGGCAATAACCTTATGGTTTTGCAAGGAGGACAAGAATTATCCTTTGCTAACTATTCTTAATCTTATTTTAGCACTAGGATATCTCAATTAAAAATTGTAATAAAAATAAATAAAAAAAATATGCTTAGAACACTTATAAAAGTGTTTCTAAACATATTATACGAGGAGAGATCTTATGAGGATTCATAAAGAAATAATGTTAAGTGGGTCTGGCGGTCAAGGACTCATATTGGCTGGTATAATATTGGCTGAAGCGGCTATTTCAGATGGATTAAACTGTGTCCAAACTCAATCCTACGGTCCTGAAGCAAGGGGAGGTTCTAGTAAGGCTGAGGTTATAATAAGCGACAATATTATTAATTATCCAAATATAATGCAATGTGATATATTATTGTCTTTAACAGAAGATGCTTGTAAAAAATATATCTGTTCATTAAAGCCAGGAGGTACTCTAATTTTAGATAGTAAAATTAATTTACCTGAAAGAAGAGATATAGATATTTGGCATGTGCCTATATTGGATACCGCATTATTAGATCTGAAAAATCCTGTTGTTTCAAATATAGTTGCATTGGGCACATTAAGTGGTATAATAAATATAGTATCCGAGTATTCTATAATAACTTCTATTTTAAATAGAGTGCCATATGAGTTAAGAGATCTAAATAAAAAGGCTTTTTATAAAGGTTTAAAATTACAAGAACAGGGTGAAAAGTATTTATATGAAAGAAAATGAAAAAGATTTAATGCGACTAATTCAACTTAATTTTACTAGACTAAGTAAAGGACAAAAACTTATTGCAGAGTACATAACATCTCATTATGACAAAGCTGCATTTATGACAGCTTCAAAATTAGGGGAAAAGGTAGGAGTAAGTGAATCTACCGTTGTAAGATTTGCTAATGCTTTAGGATTCTCTGGATATCCTAGTTTGCAAAAGGCATTACAAGAACTTATTAAAAATAAGCTTACTACAGTTCAACGATTAAGTCTTTCTGATGAGTTATCAGAAAAAGGTGCTTTTATTGAAAATATATTGAAAGCTGATATAGAAAACATAAAATCCACCCTTGAGGACATAGATGTAGAGGTATTTAATCAAGTGGTAAATATGATTTGCGATGCTAAAAGAATATATATACTTGGTCTTAGAAGCTCCACTGCGTTAGCTGGATATTTAGGATTCTACTTGAGTTTGATGTTAGAAAATGTTAAAGTTGTAAGTTTCGGTATGAGTGACATATTTGAGCAATTACTGAGAGTTACTAACGATGATTTAGTTATAGGTATAAGTTATCCTAGGTATTCAAGAAAAACATTGGAAGCTCTAAAATATGTGAAAGACAATAATTGTAAGATTGTAGGTATCTCTGATAGTATGATGTCTCCTGTATCTAATATGGCTGATTATACATTAATAGCTAAAAGCAATATGGTTTCTTTTGTAGACTCCTTAGTTGGTCCAATGAGTCTTATAAATGCAATTATAATTTCCATAGGGGTTAGAAAAAAAGGAGAACTCAAAGACTATTTTACTAAATTAGAAAAGGTATGGAATGATTACAATATTTATGGTAATAGAGATAAATCGGATATGTTTGGGTTATAATAATATATATTAAAATCCTCGGGCCTTAAATTGTCCGAGGATTTTAATATATATATCTAAGGAGGGGATTATGACTAAATTATTTTTAGTGAGACATGGAGAATCAACTTGGAATTTAGAAGGTAAAGTGCAGGGTCAACATGATACTCATTTAACTAAAAAAGGAATATCTCAAGCTACAGCATTAGGTAACAGATTAAGATCTGAAAATATACATATAAATTCTATTTATTCTAGTGATTTAAAAAGAGCTTTTGAAACAGCTAAAACAATACATAGTTGTCTAAATAATGTTACAACTTTTAAAAAAAATATAGCATTGAGAGAAAGACATTTTGGTTTATGGCAAGGGCTGAATATAGATGATATTAAAAGCAAGTATAAAAAAGATTATGATATATGGAAAAAAACACCCCATCAGCTTATAATAGAAAATGGAGAATCTTTACAAGATGTACAAAAAAGAGTTATGAAATTTATAGATAGATTAATACACGAAACAAAAGATGCCAATATATTGATAGTTTCACATACTGTCGTTTTAAAACTTATTATTCTAGGATTATTAAAGCTACATATTAAAAATTATTCTAGTCTTAAATTAAGTAATACAAGTTTAAGTATAATAGAAATACCTGTTGGAAAACGGCCTTTTATAAGGGTTTTAAATGATACATGCCACCTTAAAGGTTTAAAATAAAGTTTTATTTTACTCATAAATAGCCAATAATAAATAAGTAAAGATTATTACTTATTTATTATTGGAGGAACTTTATGAAAAAAAATCATAAATATGATAAAATAGAAAAATCATTACTGAATTCAACTATAATATTTTTTTTAATTCTAATTTTCTTTCAAAGTATATTATTGAATGACAAAATTAGTATGTTTTTAAATAGAGAAACTATCAATCATAGTCTTTTTAATTCATCTTTACATAACCAATTAGGAAATTTGACATTAAAAATAAATAATGATCAATATAAAAATATAGAAGTTTTTATAAATGGAGACATGAAATTTAATTTTAAAAACAAATCTAAAATTAAATTTGAAGTCTATGACAATGATTTGATAGAAATTAATGGTAGCATGTATGAAGAAAAAGTAAATATATATTTAGTAAATATTTCTGATAATATTAAAACTCAATATTTAAAAACACATATTGCTACAAATGGAAATATAAAACCATTGGGCCAGATAAGATTGAAATAAATTATTTTATTATTTATTATGAAACTTGAGAAGGTATAAATATTGGTATATAATATTTTTGTATCCGTTAGAGACATTATAATCAAGGTTTCAGCTTTTAAACCACCTTTGAAGGTGGTACATTTTTGTTTAGGGAGGATTGATTGTGAATAATATTGTTATCGCTATAGATGGTCCAGCAGGATCAGGTAAAAGCACTATTGCAAAATTATTAGCTAAAAAACTCAATATAGAGTACATAGATACTGGTGCAATGTATAGAGCAATTACTCTTAAATTTTTAAGCAACAATATTGACTTAAGTGATAAAGAAAAAGTACTACAAATACTAGAGAATACAAAAATTGATTTTAAGGACAAACATATATTTCTTGACGATAAGATAGTAGATAATGAGATAAGAAAAAATTATATTAGTAAGAATGTTTCAGCTATAGCAAAAATAAAAGAGGTAAGATTAAAGCTTGTTAAAATCCAAAGATTCATTGCTATTAATAAAAGTATTGTCATGGATGGAAGAGATGTAGGCAGTTATGTATTGCCAAATGCTAATTACAAATTTTATATAACTGCATCTCCTGAAGAACGTGGCTTAAGAAGATATAAAGAATTAAAAGAAAAGAAAGAAAATGTCATTTTAAATAAAATAATAGAGGAAATAAAAAATAGAGATAGAATAGATAGTACAAGGGCATTTTCACCCTTAATTAAATCTGATGATGCAATTATAATTGATACTACTAATAAGTCTATAGAAATAGTATTAAAAGAAGTCATAGACCACATAAAAGAGGTGAAGTAGTTTATGCGATTTTATAATTTAGCTAGATTTTTAGCTAAAGTGGTACTAAAAATATTATATAAAGTTGAGATACATGGTTTAGAAAACATACCTAATAAAGGAAAAATTGTAATATGTTCAAATCATAGTAGTTTGTGGGATCCAGTTATAGTAGCAACATCAATATCAAGGCAAGTTTCTTTTATGGCTAAAAAGGAATTGTTTAATAATAAGATTCTCAAATCAATAATTTTGAAATTAGGTGCGTTCCCTGTAAACAGGAAAGGTGCTGATTTAAATGCTATAAAAACATCTTTGCGGATATTAAAAAAAGGAGGAGCATTAGGGATTTTTCCTGAAGGTACCAGAAATATAGAAGGTAAAAGAATAGATGCAAAACCTGGAACTGCTATGATTGGTATAAAATCGAGGACTCCAATAATACCAATGAGAATCATAACTAATTATAAATTTTTTAATACTATAAAAGTTTTCATTGGAAAACCAATATATTTGGAAAGATATTTTGGCCAAAAATTATCTATGGATAAATATTCTGAAATTAGTAATGAGATTATGAATAATATATATGGATTAGGTGATTAATATGAAAATTATTTTAGCTGAAAACTCTGGATTCTGTTTTGGTGTAAAAAAAGCTATAGATACCGCTATGGAATCATTAAAGAAAAATGATAATGCCTATTCATTAGGTGCTTTAATCCATAATAAACAGGTTATTAAAAAGCTTAATGATATGGGTCTTAGTGTTATTGAAGATTTGTCTAATATTAAACAAGGTAAACTCATAATTAGGTCTCATGGTGTACCTCTAAGTTTGTACTCAAAGGTTAAAAATAAAGATATAGATATAATAGATTCTACTTGTCCCTTTGTTAGAAAAATACAAAACAAAGTAAATAAATACAGTAAAGAAAATTATAAAATTGTTATAATAGGGAATCCTATTCATCCAGAAGTTATTGGAATCAATGGTTGGTGTAACAATGAAGCTTATATAGTTAATTCTCAAGAAGATATTGAACATATAAAAAAATGTGATAAAATATGTATTGTAGCACAAACTACTATGACTCAGGAAAAATTTGAGAACTTATCTTATTTAATATCACAGAAAGCAAATGAGTCTAAAGTGTTTAATACTATTTGTAGTGCTACTAGACTAAGACAAGAGTCTTGTTTTGAAGTATCAAAAATGGTAGATGCAATGATTGTAATTGGAGGATATCATAGCTCCAATACACAAAAACTTGCTGAGATAAGTAGAAGAAATTGTTCTAATACATATCATATTGAGACGATTGATGATCTACCATTACAAAAAATTAAAAAATACAAAACAATAGGAATAACAGCAGGTGCATCTACGCCTGACTGGATTATTAAGGAGGTTGTAAACACATTGAGTAATATTGATAATGATATGGACAAAATGATGAAAGAAATTGAAGAATCTATGGTTCAATTAAAAAGGGGAGAAATAGTAAAAGGTACTGTTATATCGGTTAATAGCAATGAAGTTATGGTCAATATTGGTTATAAATCAGATGGTATTATTGAAAAAAGCGAGCTTTCTAACGATCCTTTTATAAATCCAGAGGATATGTTTAAACCTGGAGATGAAATAGATGTATATGTTGTAAAAGTCGATGATGGAGAAGGTAATGTATTACTTTCTAAAAAAAGAGTAGATAATATAAAAGGTTGGGAAGAGTTAGAAGATATTTATAAAAATGGTGAAAAAATAAATGCTAAGATTGTAGAGATAGTTAAAGGTGGAGCAATAGCAGTAGTTAACAATCTAAGGGCATTTATTCCAGCATCTCATGTATCAGTAGAATTTGTAAAAGACCTAAATGAATTTTTAGGAAAAGATATGGTAGTGAAAATTATTGAAATAGACAAAGATAAAAAAAGAATAATAGTATCAAGAAAAGAAGTTGAAAAAGAAGAAATTAAAGTCAAAAGAGATAAATTGTGGGAATCATTAGAAAAAGGACAAATAATAGATGGTGAAGTGAAAAGAATAACTAATTTTGGGGCATTTGTAGATATAGGTGGCATAGATGGCCTAGTCCATATTTCTGAATTGTCATGGGGCAGAGTTGATCATCCTTCTGAAATAGTTAGTGAAGGAGATGATGTCAAAGTAATAGTATTAGATTTTGATAAGTCAAAAGGAAGAATATCTTTAGGCTTAAAACAAACAAAAGCTCATCCATGGGAAAATATAGATGAAAAATATAATATAGGCGATATAATAGAAGGTAAAGTTGTAAAATTAGTAGATTTTGGTGTTTTCGTTGAATTAGAACCAGGTCTTGATGGTTTAGTTCATATTTCTGAGATATCTCATAAACATATAGCTAAACCTTCAGATGTATTAGCTGTTGGAGATACAGTAAAAGTTAAGATCCTTGATATAAAGAAAGAAGAAAAAAGAGTAAGCTTAAGTATGAAGGAATTAGAAGATATGACACAATCAGATGAGAATTATGAAAATGATAATAGTGATTTAACGATAGGTGATATAGTAGAATAAATTTTATACAAAAAAGAAAGTTGAAAAAAACTTTCTTTTTTGTATAAAAAATTTGATAAATGTTCATACTATATAATGACCTCACAAAATACATCAAGACCCCCTTTACATTCTCTGTGGCTTTTATTGCCACAGACTTTTTTTTTATGCTAAAATATACTTAAACATCAAAAAAATAATAAAGGGGATACAAAATGGATAAATATGAAATTTTTAAAGATAAAGTGTATAAACTGACGGGGATAAACTTGTCATTATACAAAGAAAAACAAATGAAAAGAAGGATAGGCTCATTAGTTTCAAGGAATAATTATAATGACTTTGACGATTATTTTATGGCTCTAAAGAGTAATAAGAAATTATTTGATGAATTTTTAAATTACCTAACTATAAATGTATCAGAGTTTTATAGAAACCCTAATCAATGGCATATATTAGAAAAAAATATTTTACCAGAACTCTTGAAAAAAAACAAAAAAATAAATATTTGGAGCAGTGCTTGTTCCACTGGAGAAGAGCCATATTCACTGGTAATGCTACTAAGTAACTTTATGGACTTAAATAAAATAAAGATTCTCGCTACAGATATAGATAAAGGTGCTATAGAAAAAGCTCAAGTTGGAGTTTATAGTGAAAAAAGTCTTAAAAACCTTCCTGAAAAATTCAAAAAGAAATATTTTACTAAAATTAGCAATTCTTATAAAATAAATGAAGATATTAAAAAATGTGTGGATTTTAAAAGCATTAACTTATTAAAAGATAAATATCCTAAGAACTATCATTTGATTCTCTGTAGAAATGTCATGATATACTTTACTGAAGAGGCGAAATCTGAAATGTATAATAAATTTCATGATTCTCTTGCTGATGACGGTGTATTCTTTGTAGGTAGTACAGAGCAAATTATATTACCTAATAAATATAATCTACAACCTATAAAAACTTTTTTTTATAAGAAAATTTAATAAATCTTTGTATAGAAGGAGTGTATTATTGTGTTAATAGAAGATTTTTTAGTAGAAGCTACACAGTGTCCATCAGTTTCTGGATATGAATATAATGCTGTGAAAATAATAAAGGATTACTTTAAAACTTATACAGATACTATTACTACAGATAAACTCGGAAATGTAATAGCTCTTAAAAGAGGCACCACAAGTAATTTCAAAATAATGTTGGCTGCCCATATGGATGAGATAGGACTAATGATTACGGATATTAAAAAAAATGGAAGCATTAAATTTACTCAAATTGGAGGTTTTGATCCTAGAACATTAATAAGTCAAAATGTAGTTATACATGGGGCTAAAGATATAACAGGTGTTATTGTTTTATCTGATGAAAGTAAAACAGAGAAAGTTAAATTGAAGGACCTTCATATTGATACAGGATACACTAAAAAAGAATTAATTACATTAGTCAATGTAGGAGATATAATAACTATAGATAGAAAAATGTCTAAACTTGACAACAATATTTTAACAGGTAAATGCCTTGATGATAAAGCAGGCATAGCTGTAATGTTACAATGTGCTAAGGAATTATCTAATATGAAACATGATGGAGATATATATTTTGTTTCTACAGTTCAAGAAGAAGTTGGATACAATGGAGCTAAAACTGGAATTTATAGCATAGACCCTGATATAGGTATTGCCATTGATGTAGGTTTTGGAAAAACTCCTGAAATACCTGATGATAGAGCTATCCATATGGGTAAAGGTGCCGCCATTACTATGGGAGGTAATATACACCCTTCATTAAGAAAACATATGACTGAGGTTGCTAAAAAATATAATATACCTCATCAATTTGAAGTATCGCCAGGTGCTACTGGTACTGACGCATGGATAATGCAAATATCTAAAGCAGGTATTCCTTGTATTTTATTATCGATACCATTAAGGTATATGCATACATCGGTAGAAACTGTTGACATAAAAGACATTTTAAATGCAGGTCAATTATTGGCACAATTTATTATTAATATAACTGATGATTTGTTGGAGGGATTATTATGTTATTAAAAAAACTATCACAGTCCAGTGGTGTATCAGGCAATGAGGGAGAAATAAGGCAGGTTATTATAGAAGAGATTAGAGAGTATGTTGATAAAATATCTATTGATAAAATAGGTAATATAATAGCTTTTAAAAAAGGTACAAATCCATCATGTCGATTAATGCTATCTTCTCATATGGATGAAATAGGACTTATAGTTACTAATATAGATGATTGTGGGTTAATAAAATTTTCTCCAGTGGGAGATGTTGATAAGAGAACATTATTATCAAAACAAGTTTTTATAGGAAATAATAAAGTTCTCGGAGTTATAGGTGGGAAACCTATTCATTTGCAAAAACAGAATGAAAGAGAGAAGTTTTTAGATTTTAAAGATATGTATATAGATATAGGTGCAAAAAGTAAAGATGATGCTGAAAAATTAGTATCTATTGGAGATTATATATCATTCAATACAGATTTTTATCTTGTAAATAATACTTTGTTAAAAGGAAAGGCTTTAGACTCTAGGTCAGGATGTAATATATTGATTGATTTAACAAAAAATGATTATAAGAATGATATATATTTTGTATTTACTGTAATGAACAAAATTGGTGTTAGAGGAGCTGGCCCAGCAGCTTTTCAAATAAATCCTGACTTAGCAATTGTTTTAGAAAGCACTGAAACAGATGATATGGTTGAAAACAAAGAACATATACCAAAAATAACTTTGGGGAAAGGACCAGTATTGGGACTTATGGGAAAAAATATTATTTATAATGAAGAACTAAAAAAGATCATAATAAGAATAAGTAAGAAAAATAACATTGATATTCAATATCAAACCGATTCAAAGCATTTAAGTGATGCTTTTGCTATCCAAACTTCAGCAACAGGAATAAAAGTTGCAAGTATATCAGTACCTGTTAGATATATGTATTCTTTTAACAAATTAATAAGTAAAAATGATTATGATAATTTTAAAAAACTTTTAGATTTATTTCTAAAGGAATATAATAAATAGGAGGATAAAAGATGACTATAGAAAGCGGTTTATTAAAAAATTTGACTCAAATATTTTCTCCATCTGGATATGAAGATTCTATTAGAGACTTTATAAGGGAAGAAATAAAAGAGTATGTAGATGAAATATTTATTGATAAGCTTGGTAACCTAATTGCACGAAAAAAGGGAAATGGTAAAAAAATAATGGTTGCTGCTCATATGGATCAAATAGGTATGATGATTACTAATATTGATAATAATGGCTTTTTAAGATTTACTGGAATAGGAGGAGTTTTTCCACATCATGTTATAGGACAAAAAGTAATTTTTGAAAATAAAACAGTGGGCATAATTGAAATGGAAGAAAAAATAGAGAATAAGGATAAACTAAAATTAAAAGACCTTTATATAGATATAGGCGCAAAAGATAAATCAGAAGCTATGAAAACCGTCAATATTGGAGACACATGTGTATTCCATAGTGAATACCACGAAGACGACAATAGAGTGGTAACTAAGGCCCTCGATGACAGAATTGGGTGCTATATATTAATAAAAACAATAAAAGATTTAATTGAATCTCCAAATGATATATATTTTACATTTACTGTACAAGAAGAGTTAGGGCTGAGGGGCGCTAAGACATCAGCATTTTTTATAGAACCTGATTTAGGAATATCTGTAGATATTACAGGTTGTGGAGATACTCCCAATGCTGAACTCTTTGCTGTCAAACTTGATGGAGGTACAGCTATTAAAGTAAAAGATAATTATTTAATAACCCATCCAAAAGTTAAAAATTTAATGGTTAATATAGCAAAAGAAAATGAAATTAAATATCAGATGGAAGTTCTTGAATATGGTGGCACAGATTCTGGTGCTATTCATACATCAAAATCTGGGGTGCCTTCTGGAGTTATTTCTGTACCCACTAGATACTCTCATACAGATCATGAGACTGTATTTAAATCAGATGTTAATGCATCATTAAGATTATTAATGGCTATTTTACAGAAAGATGTTTCTCTTTATCTTTAATTGTATCGCATTATCTGATATGATTATTGTATGGAAACAAAATGTCTGTAAATGTGGAGGATTAAAATGAATAGTATATATGATATAAGTCTTGATAGAAGCTCCAATCAACATCTTTATATACAATTATACAATGAAATAAAAAAGCTTATAGTAGATAAGGAATTAAATCCTCACCATAAGCTACCACCTATTAGAAAATTATCTGAATTTCTAAATGTAAATAATGTAACTGTTGTAAATGCATATAAATTACTTGAACAGGAAAACTTTGTTTATAAAAAAATAGGTAGTGGTACATTCGTAAACAAAATAATACCTAACTCAATGATGGATATGGAATCAAATCAAGATATTAAAAAAAATAATGAAGATATAATAGACTTTGCCAGTGCTACCCCTACTCCTGATCTTTTTCCCGTATCTGACTTTAAGCTTGTTATGAATGAAGTACTAGATAGAGATAAAGGAGATGCTTTTGGATATCAAGAAAGTCAAGGCTACCTTCCATTAAGAAAGTCTATAATGGAATATATTAGTAATTATAATATACATACCAGATTAGAAAATATTCATATAGTATCTGGTGCTCAACAGGGAATTGATATAATATCAAAATCTCTCATTGATTATGGAGATATTGTATTCATAGAAAGCCCTACTTATACTGGAGCTATTGGCACTTTTAAATCTAGAGCTGCTAGAATAATAGAAATTCCTATGCTGGAAGATGGGATTGACATCCAAACATTAGAAAACAAATTAAAAACCTTTAAGCCTAAATTTATTTATGTGATGCCCAATTTCCAAAATCCCACTGGCTTTTCATATAGCTTAGAAAAAAAACAACAATTATTAAAATTAGCAAATGAATATGATATATATATTGTTGAAGATGATTATTTAAGTGACTTATCTTTTTATAGCAATGAAAATACTACTTTAAAATCTATGGATAAAAATGATAAAGTCATATATATAAAAAGTTTTTCTAAAATATTTATGCCGGGATTGAGACTAGCTTTTGTAGTAATTCCAATATCTCTTACTAGAGAGTTTATTGCAGCCAAACATATATCAGATATATCTACTTCTAGTCTTATACAGAGGGCATTTGATTTATATCTTAAAAAAGGAATATGGCAAAAACATATAAACTATATGGAAAATATTTATAAAAAAAGATTTGAAATAATGTCTGAAGGACTAAAAAAGTATATGCCTAAGGCTCTAAATCTTTATAATCCTATGGGCGGATTAAACTTTTGGATATCTTTGCCCCATGGCTTTTCCGCTGATGTATTATATGAAATATCCATTCATGAAAATATAACTTTTGTACCTGGATCCTATTTTTTCTTAAACAAAAGAGATGATAACCATTTTAGGCTAAGCATTGCATCAGTCTATGCTGATGAGATTTATAAAGGTATAGAAAAAATGAGTACTGTTATTAAAAAATATCTAAGTGAACAAATATATGTAAGAGATGAACAGACACCTTTACTATAAATTATCAATTAGGAGATATACATATCAATATATCTCCTTTATTTAATATCGTGCTAGATGATGGACATATATTTTTTTGTTTTTCTCGTATAAATCCTACTATTGTTACTTTGCTATCTAAAAAATGATTTAATACTTCCATATATGTTTTTCCATAGCAATATGAAGGAAGTTTAATCTTAAAACTTTTATAATAAGACATCTTCTCAAAAGATTCACTATCTTTATTTAGTAATTTATATAAAACATTTTTAACTAAGATTTCACTTTCTATTTCATTACTTATAAAAATATAATCTACATTTGCTCTTTTGAAATGAATCTTATTATCAGGGTTAAGTGCTTCAGCTATTAAAAATATATTGGAATTCAAATGGTCTATAGCTAGACAAGTTAATATGGATTTTGCATCTTCCATATGGGAATCCTTACTTTTTTTATTTACAAGTACCATTGCTGTTTGAGCTTCCTTAATATTAGCCCTCAATAAAGTCTTATCATACCAGGGATTCCCTTTAATAAATGATACATTCTTATTGTCAAAGGGATTGTATTCAATATCATCTATCAATACAATCTTTATATCTTTATTCTCTTTTAAAAGTGTGTTTATTATTATACTAGAACGTTCATCCCAACCTATTATAATTATATGTTCTTTAAAATTAACATCCAATATACCCATACCTTTCTTAAGATTTTTCTCTATTAATATAGATGCAAATGATGCAGCTATATAACCAAAGATACCTATACCTATAAGCATTAATAACATAGCTATAATACGGCCAGCAATAGTTATAGGAAATATATCACCATAACCTACAGTTGTACTAGTTACAATACCCCACCAAAGGGCATCCCATATTGAATTTACGCTGCTATTAATATTTGATTCAAGACAATAGAACACTATTGAAAAAGCTATAATTAATATAATCGATATAATAAAGCCCTTATATATTTTTCCTTCAAACATTATATGATGTATTTTCTTTATATAAATTAAAATACTTCTAACTTTCACTACCTCCATCCATATATAATGAGTTTCAAATGTATCTGTTTAAAATATTGAAATATGCAGTATTATTATATATATATTTCATGTTTTTTATTTACTTATTTGTGATAACTATAACTGTATAATTGTAGTGAAGTATACAATATTGATTCATTCATATAGTGCCATTTTAAATCTTATTATCTGATATATATGAATAATTTCATATATTGACTTGCAATTAACGAAAAAATCTGGTATAATATAGAAAAGGTTATAGGAGGGATGAAGCATGGAAAATAATATCATTCAAAACAACCAACATGAATTTGAAAGTAGATTAAAAAAATGTGGTGCTATAACGTGTATTCATAATATAGATGGATATTGTAATATGGAAAAATGTGAGATTTATGAGAGAACCCTAAGACAAGAACATTAAAATAATATTTTCTATATTAAAACACCTTTAGGTGTTTTTTTGTTTGCCGAAGATATTACTTATTAATAAAAATAAAAAAACCCTCTTGTCATATATAGTCAGGAATACTAACTAAATAAGACAAAAGAGGGTTGCTAATACTTTAGCATATAAATTTTTACTCTCTTATTATGATTTTATTATTTTCTACCTGGATAAGCTTTAAGCCCTTCTGCTAATATTTCCATAGCTCTTTTCAAGTCCTCTTCTTTTAAAACATAAGACATTCTTACTTCATCTCTACCTAATCCTTCTGTTGCATAAAAACCTTCAGCTGGAGCAAACATAACAGTTTCGTTATCTAGATCAAATTCTTCTAATAGCCATACTACAAATTTCTCTGCATCATCTACTGGTAACTTAGCAATTATATAAAATGCACCATGGGGTTTTTCGCAAAGTACTCCATCCATTTGTTTAAGTGCATTATATACAACATCTCTTCTATTTTTGTATTCAGCTACAACTTTATCAAAATAATCTTTAGTTACGTTTGTTAAAGCAGCAGCTCCAACTTGTTCGATAGTAGGTACACAAAGTCTTCCCTGACAAAGTTTTAATATTTGCTTTATTAATGTTTTATTCTTACTAGCTATACATCCTATTCTAGCACCACAAGCACTATATCTTTTAGATATACTATCTGTTATAACTACTCTATCTTCAATTTCAGCTACTTCACCAAAACTTATATAATCAAAACCATCATAAATAAATTCTCTGTAAACTTCGTCAGCTACTATAAATAAATCGTTTTCCTTGGCAATATCGCCTAACATATATACTTCTTCTTTTGTATAAATAGCTCCTGTAGGATTGCCTGGATTTGATAATAATATAGCCTTAGTCTTAGGAGAAATTAGTTTTTCTATTTCTTCTTTTTTAGGCAAATGAAATCCATCTTCTGCTTTAGTTGTAATAGGCTTAACCTTTACACCTATTTCTCTTCCAAATCCATTGTAATTTGTATAGAATGGCTCTGGTATAAGTACTTCATCTCCATCGTCACATACAGCTAAAAGGGTAAACAATATGGCTTCACTACCACCATTTGTTACTAATATGTCTTCTGGTTTAAAATCTATTCCATAATCGTTATAGTATTTTGTAAAACTATTAATTAATTCAGGTATACCTTGTGAAAAACTATAAGCTAGAACTTCTTCATCAAAATTCTTTACTGCATCAAAGAAAAACTTCGGTGTCTTAATATCAGGCTGTCCAATATTAAGATGATATACCTTTTTACCATTTTTTTTAGCCTTTTCAGCTATTGGAACAAGTTTTCTTATTGGTGATTCTTGCATAGATGTAATTCTGTTAGATAATTTCATTTAAGATACCCCCTAAAAAATATTTTATATAATGCATAAAAATATAGATGGTTAAACATTTTCCATCTATATCTAACTTCCATTTATATGATAACATATAAATAATACAAATAATAGATACTAATCATAAAATTTATATTATTTTTAATAGTGTATTTTTAAGACAAAAAAAAGTAATATGTTATAATAAAATATATGATTAAAATTGATATTTTGGTATAATAATTGAATATAGAACTAAAATCATAGGAGGAATTATTTTGAATATAGATGGAAATAGAAAAAGCAAAAAATATCTAATATCTACTTGGGGTTGTCAAATGAATGAGCACGATTCCGAAATGATTATTGGTATATTAGACCAAATGAATTTCACTCAGACTGAAAATAAAGCAGAAGCTGATTTAATAATATTTAATACATGCTTGATTAGAGAAAATGCTGAAAATAAAGTTTATGGAAATTTAGGAGAATTAAAAGAACTAAAAAAAGAAAATCCTGAACTTATAATAGCAGTATGTGGATGTATGATGCAGAAAAAAGAGATAAGAGATATTATAAAATCTAAATATAGACATGTTGATATAATATTTGGAACCCATAACATTCATAGATTGCCAGAGTTATTATCTAAATATAATCAAAATGATGAAATGTTAATAGAGGTATTGGAAGATAGTGACCATATAACAGAATATGTACCCGTTAAAAGGAAATTTAGTTTTAAAGCCTATGTTAATATTATGTATGGATGTAATAATTTCTGCACGTATTGTGTTGTTCCCTATACTAGAGGTAGAGAAAAAAGCAGGGAGCCTGAAGATATATTAAATGAAGTACTTAAACTTAGCAAAGAAGGATATAAGGAAATTACCTTATTAGGACAAAATGTTAATTCTTATGGAAAGACTTTGGACAGCAAGTTAACATTTGCTCAATTGCTATATATGTTAAATGAAGTGGATGGAATTGAACGGATTAGGTTTATGACTTCACATCCCAAAGATCTTTCGGATGAATTAATAGAGGCTATAAAGAAATGTGATAAAGTGTGTGAGCATATACATTTACCATTTCAATCTGGAAGCAATAATATACTTAAATCTATGAATAGAAAATATACAAAAGAAAAATATTTAGAACTTGTAGAAAAAATAAAGAAAGAAATACCAGATATAGCTGTTACTACAGATATTATTGTTGGCTTCCCTGGGGAAACAGAAGAAGACTTTGAAGAAACTTTAGATGTAGTTAAGCAAGTAGGTTATGATTCTGCTTTTACTTTTTTATATTCTATTAGAAAAGGAACTCCTGCTGCAAAAATGGAAGATCAAGTCCCCGAATCAATAAAAAATAAAAGATTTCAAAAACTTTTAGATACACTTCACCCTATTAGTTATAATAGAAACCTTCCATATTTAAATAAAATAGTGGAAGTATTAGTAGAGGGTACTAGTAAAAACAATGAATCTATACTTTCTGGCAGAACTAGAACTAATAAATTGGTTCACTTTAAAGGAGAAAAAAGCTTAATAGGAAAACTAGTTGATGTTAAAATTAACACAGTAAAGACTTGGACATTAGAAGGAGATCTCATAACTACAAAATAGATTATGAATTTTTAAAAACATAAGGTAAGGGAGAAAAGTTGTATATGTTATAATATTTGTATCCATTATTGAAAATTATATACACTTTTTTTATAAATCAATATAGGAGGAATATAGTTTGAGTAATTTAACTCCCATGATGAAACAATATATGGAGATAAAATCTAGACATAAGGATGCTATTCTGTTTTTTAGATTAGGAGATTTTTATGAAATGTTTTTTGATGATGCTATATTAGCATCAAAGGAATTGGAAATAGCCTTAACTGGTAGAGATTGTGGTCAAAGGGAAAAAGCCCCTATGTGTGGTATCCCTTACCACTCTTCTGATTCCTATATAGCGAAATTAATAAAAAAGGGATATAAAGTAGCTATATGTGAACAAGTTGAAGATCCCGCTAAATCAAAGGGGATTGTTAAAAGAGATGTAGTAAGAATAATTACTCCAGGAACTATAACTGATGCTAAAGTATTAGATGAAAAGAGAAATAATTATCTATCGTGTATATATATGGATAAAGATGGATTTGGCATATCTTATAGTGACATAACTACTGGTGATTTATACACTACTGAAATAGCAAATAACAATACAAATATAGAGCATAAATTGCTTGATGAATTAGCTAAAATTCAACCTACAGAAATCATTGTAAATAGCTTTTTATATGAAAACGAAAAACTCATAAAAAAAATTAAGGATAGATTCAATTTAGTATTAAACACTTATCATGATTGGGCATTTGAAATTTCCCATTGTAAAAATAAGATATTAAATCATTTTAATGTACTTACTTTAGAAGGATTTGGAATAGAGAATAAAAAGTATTCCACATCTTCTTTAGGAGGCTTATTAGAATATTTGACAGAAACTCAAAAGATTGTACTAAGTCATCTGAATACTGTGAGATACTATAGTATGGATAAATATATGGTATTAGATATAAATACTAGACGAAATCTAGAATTAACAGAGACCATGAGAGATAAATCTAAAAAAGGGTCTCTATTATGGTTATTAGATAAAACATCTACAGCCATGGGGGCAAGACTATTAAAAAAATGGATAGAAGAACCTTTATTAGATAGAACTAAAATAATTGAAAGACTTAATGCTGTAAAATTCTTATACAATAATAAGGATACTGTAGATTCTTTAAAAGACTTGTTGAAATCAATATATGACATGGAAAGACTTATGGGTAGAATATCTTATGGTAATTGTAATGGAAGGGACTTGATCTCTTTAAAAGATTCTATAAAAGTTATTCCTGATATTAAAGATATACTTATATCTGCGGACACCAAGCTTTTAGTTAAACTTGGTAACAAAATAGACGAGCTAATGGATGTCTATAATTTGATAGAAGATTCAATTATAGATGAGCCTCCTTTAACGATAAAAGAAGGAGGAATAATAAAGCCCCAATATGATGAAACTCTTAAGGAATTGAAAGAAGCTTCAGCTAAAGGTAAGGAATGGTTATCTAGCTTAGAAGAAAATGAAAAATTAAGAACAGGTATAAAATCTCTTAAAGTAGGATATAACAAAGTTTTTGGATACTATATAGAAGTAACTAAAACAAATATTAAAAATGTTCCAGATAATTATATGAGGAAACAGACATTGGCTAATTCAGAAAGATATATAACTCCTGAATTAAAAGATATGGAAAGTAAAATATTAGGTGCAGAAGAAAAAAGTATGAATATAGAATATCAAATCTTTATGGAAATTAGAGATAGAATAAGAAATGAAGTGAAAAGAATTCAGTCTTGTGCACATATAATATCATGCATAGACTGTTTATTATCTTTAGCTATTATAGCATTTAATAATAACTATATCATGCCAACACTAAACACTGAGGGTATTATTGATATACAATCTGGTAGGCATCCTGTAGTGGAAAAAATGATAGATCAAGAGTTATTTGTTCCTAATAATACCTTCTTAGATAATAAAAATAGGATTATTATTATCACTGGACCTAATATGGCAGGTAAATCTACATATATGAGACAAGTTGCCTTAATAACTTTAATGGCTCAGATCGGTAGTTTTGTTCCTGCTGAATCAGCTAATATTGGAATAGTCGATAAAATATTTACTAGGGTAGGTGCTTCTGATGACCTTGCACAGGGGCAAAGTACATTTATGGTCGAAATGAGTGAAGTGGCAAATATATTAAACAATAGTACTAAAAACAGCCTTGTAATTCTGGATGAAATAGGTAGAGGAACTAGCACCTTTGATGGGCTTAGTATTGCTTGGTCTGTAGTGGAATATATAAGTAACAAGGATAAGATAGGAGCTAAAACCCTTTTTGCTACCCACTATCATGAATTAACAGAATTAGAAGGTAAAATTGATGGAGTAAAAAATTATAAAATATTAGTTAAAGAAAAGGGAGAAGATATAATTTTCCTTCGAAAGATTTCAAGGGGTGGAGCAGATAAGAGTTATGGAATAGAAGTAGCTAGATTAGCTGGAGTTCCTAAAGAGGTAATAGATAGAGCGAAAATTATTTTGAAAAGTCTTGAAGAAAAAAATATTACTAAAAAAGGAAAACTTTCAGATATCGTTCCAAAAGAAAAGAACAGTAAGAATAATGATAAAGAAATGCAATTAGATTTATTTAATGCTAAGGAAAAAGAAATAATAGATAAGATTAAAAATGTAGATATCATGGATACAACCCCTATGGATGCTATGAATCTACTCTATTCTCTTATTAAAAAAGTTAAAGATTTGTAGGTGATTATTTTAATGACAACTAAAATTAATATATTAGATGATACTACTATTAATAAAATTGCAGCTGGTGAAGTTATAGAAAATCCATCTTCTATAGTAAAGGAATTGGTTGAAAACTCTATAGATGCTGGATCTAAATCTATAATTATTGAAGTTAAAAATGGAGGAAAAACTTATATAAGAGTAACAGACAATGGAACGGGAATAGATATAAGTGACATAAATCTTGTATTCTTAAGACATACTACTAGTAAAATAAAATCTGCTAAAGACTTGGAAAAAGTAATGTCCCTTGGCTTTAGAGGAGAGGCGTTAGCAAGTATAGCGGCTGTTTCTCACGTTCAAATGATAACTAAGACCAAAGATGCCTTAGAAGGTATCGAAGTAAATGTTAGAGGTGGAAAAATAGTAGACAAAAATGAAGTTGGATGTCCGTCTGGTACTACTATTGTTATAAAAAACCTTTTTTACAACACACCAGTAAGAAAAAAATATTTGAAGACAGAAGCATCAGAATCATCTAAGATTACAGATATAGTATATAAATTGTCATTAGCACATCCAGAGATATCTTTTAAATATATAAGAGATAATAAGATGATACTAAAAACTTCAGGAAATAATGACATCAAGTCAACTATTTATGATGTCTTTGGCAAAGATATATTCCAAAATATTATTCCCATATCTTATAAAGATAGTAATGTTGATATAAATGGATTTATTTCTAATCCATCATATACTAGAGGCAATAGGAAATATCAATATTTCTTTGTTAACGATAGATACGTTAGAAG
Source organism: Clostridiisalibacter paucivorans DSM 22131 (assembly GCF_000620125.1). Classification (NCBI taxonomy): domain Bacteria; kingdom Bacillati; phylum Bacillota; class Tissierellia; order Tissierellales; family Thermohalobacteraceae; genus Clostridiisalibacter; species Clostridiisalibacter paucivorans. The sequence goes on from NZ_JHVL01000027.1 coordinate 19,899, forward strand.
TAAAATGATTTCTAAGGCAATAGAAGAGGGGTATAAGGAGTTATTAACAATTAATAGATATCCTGTAGCTATTTTGTGTTTAAAATTAAATCCTGAAACTATAGATGTAAATATACACCCTAGTAAGCTCCAAATAAGATTTCAGCAGGAAGAACTAATTAAAAAAATCATTTATAATTTAGTACACAATACAATTAAAAACAAATATATAATTCCTGAAATAAAATCGGAAAAAAAAGTGAAAAAAGAAGAAAAACAAACATCCTTTATAGATATAAAAATTGAAGACAATAATAGTAGCAATAATAAAGATGTTGAACCATCTGTAAAAGGATATGAAAAAAGATTATCCTATAATATTAAAGAAAACAATAATAACTATGGTAATATAAATATTAAAGATGAAAAAAAATTTATATTTGAAAGCAAAAAAAATCTTCCTTCTGATGATAAAAACAAAAAAAAGGATACTGGAATATTTCCAAATCTGAAAGTTGTAGGAGTAATCTTTTCTACATATATATTGGGAGAAGATTTAGATAATAAAATTTTTTATATTATTGACCAACATGCTGCCCATGAAAGAATTATGTATGAAAAATACAAAGAACAGTATTTAAATGAACATATCGTTATACAAAACCTACTAGCTCCAGAAGTAATAGATGTATCATTTAAAGATTATGAGTCAATAATCAATAATATTGAAATATTTAAAAGACTAGGTTTTATAATAGAAGATTTTGGAGGTAATAATTTAATATTACGAGGTGTACCTATGATATTTGGGAAACCAAATTCAAAGGAAATGTTTATGGAAATTTTAGATAATATAAGATCAGATTTAAATACTACTTATGATCTTAAAATAGATAAAATTATGAAATTGGCATGTACAAATTCTATTAAAGGAGGGGATAGAATACAGGATATAGAAATAAAAAAACTTATAAATGATTTAAGTAAATCCCAAAATCCTTTTACATGTCCCCACGGAAGACCTATAATAATAAAAATGACTAAATATGAATTAGAAAAAAAATTTAAAAGAATTCAATAAAGGTTGTGATAATATGTATACAAAACAGCCTCTTGTTATATTAGTAGGGCCTACTGCTATAGGAAAAACAGCTATTTCTATACAAATAGCTAAAAAAATTGATGGAGAAATTATATCAGCTGATTCTATGCAAATATATAAATATATGGACATAGGTACTGCAAAAGTCAATGAAGAAGAGATGAACTCTATTAAACATTACATGATAGATGAAATTCTTCCTAATGAAGAATTTAGCGCATCGGATTTTCAACAAAAAGCAAAATATTATATAAAGACAATAGCAAATAAAGGGAAAATCCCTATGCTTGTTGGAGGCACAGGACTATATATTAATTCTATTGTATATAATCTTGACTTTACAAATGCAGTTTCTGATTGGGAATTAAGGGCTAAATATAATAGAATTGCTGAAAAATTTGGAAATGGATATCTACATGAAGAGCTAAAAAAGGTAGATTTAGAATCATATAATAGAATACATATAAACGATAGAAAAAGAATAATAAGGGCATTAGAAATATACCATATAACTGGAAAACCCATGTCTTATTACTATAAGAAGTTTAGAGAAGAAAATAAAGAGTATAGACTGATTTTTCTTGGATTAAATATGAATAGAAAAAGACTATATGAAAGAATAAATAAAAGAGTAGATACAATGATTGAAAAGGGAATAATAGATGAAGTGAAGAATCTATTATCAAAGGGGTATAGTCCTTCTTCTATAGCATTACAAGGATTGGGGTATAAAGAAATAATTAAATATTTAGAGGGTGAATGGTCTTTGGAAGAAGCTATCCATATCTTAAAAAGAGATACTAGAAGATTTGCTAAAAGACAGATTACTTGGTTTAGAAGAGATAAAAGAATAAGATGGTTTAATAAAGATAATTATGAAAATGATACATATCTCACTGAAGATATAGTGAAGTATATAAGAAAAGATTTAAATCATTCTTAGTCTTTAACATTAACATTTTATTTATAATAATTTAAGGAAATAAATAGATTTTAGGAGGGGTATATTTGAAAAGCAATATAAATCTTCAAGATGCTTTTTTAAATAAAGTTAGAAAGGAAAACATAGGTATAACTATCTATCTAATTAATGGTTATCAACTGAAGGGTCATGTAATGGGATTTGATAATTATACTGTAGTACTTGCTTGTGATGGTATTCAACAGCTTATATATAAACATGCAATATCTACTATAATACCCAGTAAAAAAGTAACTTTTATGAATAAAGAAGGAAGTAATTAAAGATAGCTGGTCTAAGACCAGCTATCTTTAGGTAAATATATAATAAACTAAGCAGGTGATATCGATGAATGAATTTACTATAAAATTATTATGTAAACAGTTTGATTTAGATAAATATGTTATTTCATATATAAATGAAATAGAAAAGAAAATAACTCAGCAATTTAATAAAATTGATTCAATAAAAGAATTAAATCAATATAAAATAATAAGTAGCATGCAAAGGGCTAAATTAGATGATACACATTTTAACTGGACTACTGGATATGGTTATGATGATGTGGGTAGAGAAAAGGTGGAAGAAATTTTTAGTTATATATTTAATACTGAAGATGCATTAGTAAGACCTACTATTGTCTCAGGTACCCACGCTTTAACTTTAACGTTATCAGGGATACTAAGGCCAGGAGATGAGATGATATCTGCTGCTGGTGCTCCTTATGATACTTTACAGAAGGTTATAGGTATAAAAGGAAATGAACCAGGAAACTTAAAAGAATATGGAATCAATTATAAAGAAGTTCCTTTGACAGATCATGGAGAAATAGATTTAGATTTATTAGAACATACAATATCTGAAAAAACAAAGCTTATATTAATACAAAGGTCTACTGGATATAGTACTAGAAAAGCATTAACCATAAAAGAAATAGAAAATACAATACGTTTTATAAAATCAAAATACAATAATATAGTTTGTATGGTAGATAACTGTTATGGTGAATTTGTAGAAGAATTAGAGCCTACTGATGTGGGAGCAGATATTATGGCTGGTTCTTTAATCAAAAACCCTGGAGGGGGATTAGCATTAAGTGGAGGATATATAGTAGGGAAAAAAGATTTAGTCACTAAAATCGCCAATAGAAGTACTGCACCAGGTATTGGAAAAGAATGTGGCCTTACCTTTGGAACTACTAGAACTACGCTTCAAGGTTTGTTTTTATCTCCTCATACAGTTAGTGAGGCATTGAAAGGTGCTGTACTAGTAGCAGCAACTTTTGAAAAATTAGGGTTTGAAGTCATACCAAACTTAAAAGATAAAAGAAGTGATATCATACAAGGAATTCAACTTAATACCGAAGAAAGAGTAGTGGCCTTTTGCCAAGGAATACAAAGCGCTTCTCCTGTAGATTCCTACGTGACTCCCATACCTTGGGACATGCCAGGGTACGAAAGTAAAGTAATTATGGCAGCAGGAGCATTTGTACAAGGGTCTTCTATAGAACTTAGCGCCGATGCACCTATTCGTAAACCATTTATGGTTTATTTTCAGGGAGGACTTGTTTATGAACATTGTAAACTAGGATTATTGAAAGCAGTCGATAAGTTATACAAAAATAAATTAATAGAGATATAGCTTTACATAATAAATTTATGTAAAGTAAAGCACAGACAATACATTGTCTGTGCTTTACTTTAACATTTAAAATGCTATTTTATTTTTCTAAAAACCCCTATTACTTTTCCTAAAATTATAACGTCCTTAACACATATAGGTTCCATATATGGATTTTCAGGTTTTAATTTAATAAACTGGTCTTCTATATAAAACCTTTTTATTGTAGCTTCATTTTCTAATAGTGCAACAATAATATCTCCATTGTTAGCAGTGTTTTGTTGCCTGACCAATACATAATCTCCATCTAATATACCAGCACCTATCATACTTTCACCTTGAACAGACAACATGAAACTATCATTATTGTCTACAAAGTCTACAGGTAGTGGGAAGGTATCTTCTATATTTTCAACAGCCAATATGGGTTGTCCTGCAGTTACTTTTCCAACTATGGGAACTTGAACTATTTCTTTTTTAGAAAAATAAGAAATATCGTTATTGCTCTCTAGAATTTCAATAGCCCTAGGCTTAGTAGCATCTCTTCTTATGTATCCTTTATCTTCAAGCTTAGAAAGATGCCCATGTACTGTAGAAGTAGATCTTAGCCCCACAGCTTTACATATCTCTCTAACAGAAGGAGGGTACCCCTTGTCTTGAATCTCTTTTTTTATAAAATCAAGAATTTTTAATTGGCTCTTTGATAAATCTTCATACATAATAGCACCTCACATGGTTATATTTAGAATAATTATAACATAATTATAAAATTTTATCAAACATTCGTTCCCCAAACCCTTGACATAGAACATAAGTTCTATTATAATTAGATTAACGAACAAACGTTCTTAGGAGGGATTTAAGTGCATAAAAAGAGATTAGTTATTGTTAGCAAACCTAGATTTATAACATTCCTTATAATTGTATTTTTATTTTTGATGATACTTATAAATATTGCATTAAACAATGATAAGGTATACAGTAGTACATATACAAAACGATATAAAGAGATAATTGTAGACAGAGGAGATACCCTGTGGACTATAGCAAAGAACAATAAAAAGAATGGGGAAGATATAAGAAAAATAATACATAATATCAAAGAAATTAATGATATGGATAGTGTTCTAATTAAACCAGGAGATATTATCAAAGTCCCGATATTAAAATAAAAGCAAATCTCATTTTAAGAGATTTGCTTTTATTTTAATATCTACCAAAGCCATTCGGCATAAATAATACTACTAATAACAAGAAAAAGAATAACAATTCACTACCACTTTCTCCAAAACCTCCGAACAAACCTTTACTTTCAGCCATTATACAACCTCCTATTATTTATTTGACTATTAATACATTGTATTATGAAAAATATATTTTGTTACTAGCTGAAAGCTTAAACCTTTTTATCTTTTTTATTATTAGAAAGGGGATTACTTTTAACCGCTTTTCTAAGTCTATCATCATCTATATGGGTATATATCTGAGTAGTAGATACACTTTCGTGTCCTAAAATCTTTTGTAAAGCACGAATATCTACATTACCATACTTATACATCAATGTAGCTGCTGTATGCCTCAATTTATGAGGAGAGTATTTCTCAGTATCTAAGCTTGCTTTCTCCATATATTTCTTAACTAAATGTTGTACGGCCCTTACACTAATACGATTTTTCCTTTTGCTTAAAAATAGGGCCTTCTTATCTTTCACACCTTCAGTAGGTCTTACGGATAAATACCTATTTATACTATCTATACAGGCATCATTTAAATATATAGTACGTTCCTTATTTCCTTTGCCCACAACAGTTAAAGTATCATCTTTAATTTTATTTATATCTATACTGATTAGTTCTGATATCCTTAGACCACAATTCAAAAATAGGGTAATGATGGCATAATCTCTTTCTTTATATGTTCCATCTATAATATCTAAAAGAAACTTAGATTCATCTAATGTAAGATAAACAGGTTGCCTAGAATCAGTTTTAGGGGTTTCTAGATTCAATGCAGGGTTAGTATCTACTAGCTTTACAATTGTATGTAGATATTTAAAAAAAGATCTTATGCTGGCTACTTTTCTTGCTTTTGCAAAATTAGAATTATTCCTCTTTATATCAGAGTAAGATATAAAGGCAAATAGGTCTTGCAATGTAATTTTATCTATAAATTTTTCATCAATATCATCAATAGGTATAGAGTCGAAGTCCATATTTCTATCTACAAACCTATATCTTATTTTTAGAAACCTAAATAAAGTTCTTAAATCATAATAATATTCTTTTACTGTATTTTGAGATTTTCCTTTTATAGTGCCTAAATAGTTTAAAAAATCTTCTAGTATCAAAGGCATTGGTTCATCAAATATCATTTTTTACCCTCATTTCTTATTAGTTTTTGAGTATTAGTCGCAAAATATCTATTTTGCGACTAATATATAAGTAATATTCTATAAAATAGTGACCAATTCCTGCTTTTATCTATAAAAATATAAAAAATTATTAATTTGAAACTATCTAAACAAATTTTGTCTATTTTAGTCTTTATTTATCCTTACAGCTATTTTTATACATAATACGACATATACTATGTTTTAATCATTTTAATAGCTTTAAAATCAATCTGAATCGTTACATATTTTTACAATCAGTGCATTAAAAGTTCATTTTTGTTTCTAATTATATAAAAATAATAAAGGCTATTGAGTTTAAAATATTCTCAGATATCATTCCAATTCAACCAAATAAAAAAGGTTAACATAATTTAATTATGTTAACCTTTTTTATTTGGTTTCAAAAAACATTAAACTTTCAATTCAATATCAATTCCGACATATTCTTTATATTTATTAAGTATAGGTTTAATATAGTCTGCTATAAATTCTTCAACTTGTTTTGCAGATCTTCCAATATATTTTTTATGTTCCAATATATTTTCTAATTCATCTTTTGATAGTTGGAACTTATCTGAAGATATTATTCTATCTAATAAATCGTTTTTCTTTCCAAGCTCCTTGACCTGGTATCCAGCCTCCATTGATAACTGCCTAATAACTTCATGTAATTCCTGTCTATCTCCCCCTTTTTTAACAGCCTCCATCAAGATATTTTCTGTAGCCATAAAAGGAAGCTCATTTTCTATATGTTGTTTTATCACATTTTCATATACTACAATGCCATCAAAAATATTTATTCCTATTTCCAATATTGCATCACATGCTAAAAATGATTGGGCTATAACCAATCTCCTATTTGCAGAATCATCAAGGGTTCTTTCAAACCATTGGGTAGAAGATGTCATCGCCGGACTCATCAAATTAGAAATAATAAATCTAGCTAGAGATGCTATCCTTTCGCTTCTCATAGGATTCCTTTTATAAGCCATTGCTGAAGAGCCTATTTGGTTTTTGCCAAAGGGTTCTTCGATCTCCTTTAGATGTTGTAGAAGCCTTATATCATTAGTAATCTTATGCATAGACTGTGCTATTCCTGATATCACAGACAGTATATCGAAATCAACCTTTCTAGAATACGTCTGTCCAGTGACTGGATATGTATCTTCAAAACCCATTTTTTCAGCAACCAATTTGTCTAATTTTTTTACTTTTTCATGGTTTCCATCAAATAAATTTAAATAACTAGCTTGTGTTCCAGTTGTACCCTTTGCTCCCCTCATCTTTAGGCCTTTGATGCCATCAATTAAATTGTTATAATCTAGATATATATCATGTAACCAAAGAGAGGCCCTCTTGCCCACTGTAGTCATTTGAGCTGGTTGAAAATGAGTGAAGCCCAATGTAGGCATATCTTTATACTTTAAAGAGAACTCAGTTATTTTGTCCATCAAATTTACAAGTTTTATCTTTATAAGATTCATAGCTTCTTTCATAACGATTATGTCTGTATTATCTCCTACAAACGCACTGGTTGCTCCTAAATGTATTATTCCTTTAGATTTTGGACATACATGTCCATATGTATGAACATGGGCCATTACATCGTGACGAAATTTTTTCTCCATTTCTGCTGCCATATCATAATCTATGCTTTCTAAATTATCTTTCATCTCACTAATCTGATCATCGGTTATATTTAGCCCTAATTCCTTTTGTGACTCCGCTAAAGCTATCCACAGTCTTCGCCAAGTTTTAAACTTCGTATCAGGCGAAAATATATTTGCCATCTCTTTGCTACTATATCTTGTTATAAGTGGATTTTCATATAATTTTTTCATATTATGCCTCCTCGTATAAATCTTTCTATCCTATCTAGACCTTTTTCTATATTATCCATAGATGTAGCATAAGAAATCCTTATATAATCATCATTGCCAAAAGCTATTCCAGGTATTACAGCTACATGTGCTTCTTCTAAAAGAATATTAGAAAATGTCATAGATGAATCTACTAATCGTCCATTAATACTTTTATTTTTAAGTTTAGAAATATTGGCCATTATATAAAATGCTCCACCTGGATTATAGCATGACATTCCAGGTATGGAATTTATTTTTTCTACCATATAATCTCTTCTATTGATAAAATGATTTCTCATATTATTAATAATATCATAACTTTCTGTAAGGCCTTTAATGCTAGCGTATTGAGAAATTGAAGAAGGATTAGATGTTGTATGACTTTGAAAATTGGACATTAACCTTATTATTTCATCATTAGCTGCCGCAAAGCCTATCCTCCAACCAGTCATAGAAAATGCCTTAGACATACCATTAATTACAATAGTCAATTCTTTAATTTCTTTTCCCAATGATGCAATACTAATATGTTTATTGTCATCGTATATTAACTTTTCATAAATTTCATCTGAAATAACCAAAACCTTATTTTCCACAGCCCAATCCGCTATATCTTTCAATTCAGTTTCATTATATACAGAACCAGTAGGATTATTGGGAGTATTTAATATAATAGCTTTTGTATTTTCAGTAAATGCTTTTTCTAAATCCATTACAGTATATTTAAAATGATTTTCTTCTTTTGTCTCTATTAATACAGGTTTACCTCCAGCTAACTTTATGAGTTCAGGATAGCTTACCCAATAAGGCGAAGAAATTATGACTTCATCTCCAGGATTTAATATAGCGCACAACGCATTATATAAAGAATGTTTAGCCCCATTGGACACTATTATATTATCTTGAAGATATGCTAAATTATTATCTTTTTTAAATTTTTCACATATAGCATCCTTTAATTCTTTTATACCCGATGCAGGAGTATATTTAGTCTTCCCCGATATTATGGCATCGATAGCCCCATATTGTATATTCTCAGGAGTGTTAAAATCAGGCTCACCAGCTCCAAATCCTATAATATCAACCCCATTGTCTCTCATTTCATTGGCCTTTGCTGTAATCTTTAATGTCATAGAAGAAGATACGTTTTTTAATTTTCTAGATAAATTTAATTTCATATAAGCCCTCCATAGTAATTTATAATATATCTTTTATAATTTCATTTCATATATATCTGTTAGAACATTTGTTATTATAGTCAGAGAATCCATAAAATTGACCTTATATGTATTCTTTATGGTCTTATAATGCTTAAACCCTTCATCAGTTAGTCTATAATGCCTTATAGACCTTTTATCAGGTTCTTGCCATCGTCCCTTGATATATCCTTTTTCTTCTAACTGTCTCAATAAAGGATATATCATACCAGGACTAGGTTCCCATTTATCATCTAACCTCTCTTTTATCACTTCTATTATTTCATTGCCATAATAACTTTTATCCTTTAGTAAGTGCAATATATATAATTTAACAAAAGACGTAGTACTTATTTTGGAAGGAAATTGCCTGTTTCTTTTATTCAATATTACCCCTCCTTACAGCTGCTTTAAAAATTTATGTTCTTTAGATACATTTATATAATAATCTCCAACAATAGGAATGCCATCAAACAATCTTCCATGGCAATCAGAGCCTCCTGTCATTATTAACTCTAATTCTTTTGCCATAGTTTTAAATTTCAAAACATCTTCATTAAAGTGTTTCGAATGTATAACTTCAATACCATCAAAATTTTCCTCTATCAATAACTCCTTTACATTAATATCTCCCTGTATGATGCCAGGATGGGCAAGTACTGCAAATCCACCTAATCTATGGATTAAATTTACAGATTCATTAACAGTTAATTTAAATCTTGGTTCATAAGCTGGACCATTATATTTTAAATATTTATCAAATGCTTCCTCTATACTCTGAACATATCCATTATCAATTAGCGCCATGGCTATATGAGGTCTTCCTATAAAATCTTCACCTACATTTTTCCTTATGTCCTTTTCACTTATGTGTATATTTAAACCTTCTAATTTTCCAATTATTTTTTTTGCCCTCAATATCCTTTGACTTTTTATTTTTTCAGATAAATTGTATAACAAATTTGACTTATAATCAATACAATATCCTAAAACATGTATTTCACTATTATTTAATTCACTACTAAGTTCTATTCCAGGTATTATTTTTAAGTGCTTTTTATTATTAGCATTTAACGCTCTATCAATTCCTTTAGTAGTATCATGGTCAGTAATTGCTATAATATCAACTTCCTTTTTTATAGCCCAATCAACAACCTCTTCTGGTGTAAATAGTCCATCAGATGCTGTAGTATGGATATGTAAATCAGCTTTTATCATAAGCCCTCCTTATTATAGTCCATATTAAATAATGAAAAACCTGCCTATAATTTATTATGGCAGGTTTTTTGCTTATTATTTTATCTTGGTGCTACAATTAATTTAATAGCTGTTCTTTCTTCACCGTCTATTTCAATATCGGTAAAAGCTGGTATGCAAATAAGATCAACGCCACTAGGAGCAACAAAACCTCTAGAAATAGCTACTGCTTTCACTGCTTGATTAAGTGCACCTGCACCAATTGCTTGAATTTCAGCAGATCCTTTTTCCCTCAAAACTCCTGCTAAAGCCCCTGCAACAGAATTTGGATTTGATTTTGCTGATACTTTTAATACATTCATTTTTAAAGCCCCCTTAGTATTTTATAATTTATTACAATATAATACTTTTATTCTACAAATAACTATGAAACCCTTTTTTTATTTAAATTTTTTTATATTATTTTTAAATTATACTTTTTGTTAATAAAAAAATAGAGAAGTTTAAACTCCTCTATTTTGCATATTCTACAGCTCTTGTCTCTCTTATAACATTAACTTTTATTTGGCCTGGATATTCTAATTCATTTTCAATTCTTTTAACTATATCTCTAGCTATGTGTATTGTATCTAAATCATTAATTTCATCAGATTTCACAATTATTCTTACCTCTCTACCAGCTTGTATAGCATATGACTTTTCTACTCCTTCAAAACCGTTAGCTATTTCTTCCAACTTCTCAAGCCTTTTAATATAAGCTTCTAATGTCTCTCTTCTAGCCCCTGGTCTTGCTGCAGATACAGCATCAGCAGCTTGGACTAATATAGCTTCTATGGTTTCAGGCTCTACATCTCCATGATGAGCAGCAACGGCATGAATAACTTCTTTAGATTCTCTGAACTTTCTACATAAATCTACTCCAATGTCTACATGAGGACCCTCCACTTCATGATCTACTGCTTTTCCTATATCATGAAGTAAGCCAGCTCTTTTCGCTATCTTTACATCAGCGCCTAACTCAGCCGCCATTATACCGGCAAGATGAGATACTTCTATGGAATGATTTAATACATTTTGTCCATAGCTAGTTCTAAATTTAAGTCTTCCCAACAATCTAACCATTTCAGAATGTATACCATGTATACCAGTGTCAAATGTAGCTTGTTCTCCTACTTCTCTGATATGTTCACTTACTTCTTTTCTTGCCTTGTCAACCATTTCTTCTATTCTAGCAGGATGTATCCTTCCATCAGAAATAAGCTTTTCCAATGCTATTCTTGCTACTTCTCTTCTTATTGGATCGAATCCAGATAAAATAACTGCTTCGGGGGTGTCATCTATTATTAAGTCTATACCTGTTAAGGTTTCTAATGTTCTAATATTTCTACCTTCTCTTCCTATTATCCTACCTTTCATTTCATCATTAGGAAGGGACACTACTGAAACTGTGGTTTCAGCTACATGATCAGCTGCACATTTTTGAATTGCATGAGATATAATTTCCCTCGCTCTTTTAGATGCCTCATCCTTAGCTTTATATTCAATTTCTTTAATCATAATTGCAGCTTCGTGGCTTGTTTCTTTTCTGACATCATTCAATAATAGTTCCCTTGCTTGATCAGATGTTAAACCAGATAATTTTTCTAATTCTTCTACCTGTTTTTTATACAATTCTTCAATGTCAAGCTCTCTTTTTTCTATTTCTTTATTCTTTTTGTTTAAAATGTCCTCTTTTTTCTCTAAGGATTCACCTTTTCTATCCAATATTTCTTCTTTATGGACCAATCTTCTTTCCAACCTTTGAAACTCATTTCTTCTTTCTCTATTTTCCCTCTCCAAATCCGTTCTCATTTTATGAATCTCTTCTTTACCCTCTAGAAGATATTCTTTTTTTGAAGTTTCTGCTGTCTTTATTCCTTCTTCTATAATTCTTTTTGCTTCTTCCTCTGCTGTTTTTATTTTTGCTTCTGCTATAGTCTTTCTAATATAAATACCAGCAAAAATACCAATTGCCAGTCCTAATATACCTGATAATAGATAGTATACGATGGCAAAGCACCTCCTTTAACAATATTTATTTTCCAAGTTTCAATATCAATTAAGTAGTATTTGCTATTGATTATTAATTAAGACTAATAAATTAATAAAATATAAGTAGAATTAAATCAAAGAAAATCAATACAAACACTATAAACATTTAAAAACTGTAAAGACCCCACAACAAAATCCTAATTTCAAATATATCTTATTTAATATAGATTTTGTCAATTCATATTACAAAAATACATTCACAAAGTTTTTGAATATATTTTGTAGGTGTTATAAAAATATAAACCGAGTACACTCGGCTTATAGGGCTCTACTTTACATATGATTTGTAGACTTATAATGCCTAAAACAACAACTGATATTCGTTATTATTTTATTACTTTTACACTATTATGTCAAGTTAAATGTTACTCCTCTATAGGCTCAATATAGCTTATACTCCCCCTTAGAACCACTCTATAAGATAGTGTAGCTATAGAAGATAAATGATTATCATGAGTAACCATTATAATCTGCCTATCGAACATTTCAGAGACTTCTTTTAAAAATTCAGCCACATTAAAAATATATTCATTGCTTACATGCTTCGCTGGTTCATCTAGGATCAAAGGGCCTTCTACCTTAGGCATATGCAATTGAAGAAATGCGATTCTAAGAGCCAAAGATATTATATCTACTATACCTCCACCTCTAGACTGTTGTGGTTTAGTTTTAATCATTTGATCTTCATACTTAGTTATAACATAAAATTCAGCATTAGGTTTACCATAGAGTTCATCTATTTCTATTTTGAACTCTATGTCAGAATTAAAGATATATTGAAGACAATTTGTTACCAAGCCCTCAATTTGCTTTTTAGCTTGTTCCCTTGCAAACTTAGAAGTTTTCTGTAAAAGTATATTAGTCTTCTCTAGTAAATCTATATTTTCATTTACTGTTTTCAATGCATTCTTTTTAAGCCTTATTTCTTCCTGTATCCGTTCTCTTTTACCAGTTTCTCTAATAAAGTGTTCCTTTAAACTAATAATATCTTTATTGAGACCATCTATATTATAGTCTTCCGTAATCAACATATCCACCTCAATCATTCTTTAATATATCTGTAGGTAATAACTCTGTTGCTTTTTTAAAAAGTTTTTCTATTTCTTTTTCAAGCTTTTCTATTTCTTCATCTAAATCATCAGGACTAACACCCAAATCATTAAGTTCATCAATTATATCCTGTTGTTGTCGATTTAACTGTTCTAGACGAGCTTCCGCCTTATATTTTAAAGTTTTTGCTTTTTCTAAATTATTTTTAAGCTCTGATAAATGTTTTTCATGATTAGTCATTCTCAAACCTCCCATTATTTAAGATTATTTAAAATTCTATTTATATCTTCTTTATTTATTGAATTAAAGCATAGAGGACATACTTTCATATCTTTCATTAACTTACTATAATTATTTAGCAATGACTCTATATCATTTTTTAAAGTTTTTAGCTTTTCTTCATTTTTATGAATATTATCTGAAATAACTTTATAATTTTGTCTTGTTTTTATATATCTACTCATCAAATTAATATTTTTATAAATTTTTTCTACTATATTATCAACAATATATATATTATCAAACTTCTTAATATAATTATGACCCTTATCTATATTATTCTTTATCAATTTAAATTTAGCATCTACTTCCTTAAACTCTTTGTACTTGAGTATATATCTATGCAGTGTTTCTGAATCTTTATATAATTTATCTATATGTTTCAGTTTATCTAAATAAGATCTATTTCTATTTATCAATTGTACATTCTCTTTATATTTATTATTTAAACTAATAATAAAATCTTGTTTTTTGATCAATTTATTCAATATATCGATTGAATTATCTATTTCATATATTTTTGATAAGGCATTGTTTTGACAAACCATTTTTTTGATTTCAGTTTCAGTTTTTGTAAAAGTTTTTTTCTTTGACAGTAAAGATTTATACCTTGGTATAATTACTTCTATTTCATTTAGTGCACTTGCTAAATAGTCTATATCCTTTAATTTTTTGAGCATAACATATGTATTATTGATTTCTGACTTTACTAAATCATGCTTTCCCTTTAATTCTCTGATTTTTTTTAATTTATATTTTTTTTCAATTATTAAATCCCGTGTTTTTTCTAATTTTGATATTTTATATTTTAATTCATCTAAATATTCATAACTTTTTAAAGTATCTTCTAAATCGTCTAGTTCTTTTTCCGATTTTTTCTTATCCATATTTAAATTTCTATAGTCTCTCAACGTATCTTTTACAGCCTTGTCTACAATATGAACATCTACTAATCTACCTATAGCTTTTGCACGAGTGGCTGGCTTTTCCGATAATAAAAAAGGACCTTCTAATTGTTCTCCAACATTTATAGAAGTAGAATGTTTACCATCTAAAAATAATTTTCTAATATTTAACTTTTCAATTATCTCTAAAGGTACTGAAGTGCCAAACCCCTCATAAATTTCTTCATTATACATATAAATATTCTTACTAGCACTTCTAAGTCGCTGAATCTTTACACCATTACTAAAATATATGGTTACACTACATTCTTTTTCTCCCTCTCTAATAAAAAAAGTCCCTGCAGGTTCATTGTATAAAACCCATTTTATACCTCGTATAATAGCAGTCTTTCCATGATCAGAGGGTCCAACTATCACATTTAAACCATTTTCAAAATCTATTTCTGTATATTTATGGGATTGGAAATTTTCAAGAATCACCTTAGTTATATACATCTTTAATCATCATCTCCTGTATATGCGATTTGAGCCTGTTCTATACGGGATATGGCTTCTTTTTTTACTTTTTCCTCCACATTTTCTGCCATTAATAAATTATCTAAAATATGGTTTATCCCTAATTTTTCAAAGTCACCAGCTGAATCTACAGATTGTTTAAATTGAATCAATTTTTCACTTCTATAAATAGATAAGTCTAACTGTTCTCTATCAAGCACTTCTTCTCCAGGTAATATGTTCTTTAGTGGTATTAATTTAATATCTATTTGTTTCTCCAATGTAATTAAAACAACCTTTGGTACCCTATTGATCTCTTTTATACTATTTGTTATCCTTATTAGACTTCCAGGATTAACAAAATACTTATTTTCCAATGTTTTTATTCCAAACCCAGAATGATAATGACCTGATAATGTTATATCGGCTAATGTATCTTTTAAATCATCTATTAAAGAATAAGGAATTCCCTTTATAAAAGGTCTATCCAAAAGCATACCATGTACCATATGGATTGAGTAATCAATATCTCTGTCTTTATCTGTAACTATATAACCCTTTTTATTATTTCCATCGATATCATATCTATAAGGCTGCCCTGTAAGCTGAAGTTTAACATCTTTATTAATTATTATTTTCTCATTTTCTTTTATCAGTCTTATGAGTCCCATGGCATCAAATATACCCAACATAGTTCTATATATGGTTTTAGGATTATGACCATATATATCATGATTCCCTGCGATAGCTAAAATAGGTGCTCTGAATTTATTTAGAATCAAGGCAAATCTTCTTACTATTGCTGGCGATACATCAGGTCTATCAAATAAATCTCCCCCATGAAGCACATAATCAACGTTTAAATTATTGGCTATATTTACAATCTCATTAAATTTAGTTTCTAAAGTCTCTACAATATTATCTTTTCTATTTTTAGGAGAAGTTCCTCTGATGTGAGTATCAGTAAAAAAAAGTAATTTCAAATTTATAACACTCCCTAATATTAGTTATTATCTTATTAAATTATAACATAAATAAAAGATTAAAAACTTCCCTCGGGAAGTTTTTAATCTTTTATTTTAGCTTTACTCTCATCTTTTTTATTTTCATCTTTCTCTTCAATTAAACCATATTTTTCTCTTACCTTTGTTTCTATTTCATTTGCTACTTCAGGATTTTTAACTAAATAATCTTTAGAATTTTCTCGTCCTTGTCCTAGCTTTATATCTCCATAGCTATACCAAGAGCCTGCCTTAGTTACTATATCTGCCTTTACACCTACATCCAATATATTACCCTCTTTAGAAATACCTACACCATACATTATATCAAACTCTGCTTTCTTAAATGGTGGGGCAACTTTGTTCTTAACTACTTTTACTCTAGTCCTATTACCTATTATATCATCACCTTGTTTTAGGCTTTCAATTCTTCGTACATCTAATCTAACAGATGAGTAAAACTTTAAAGCTCTTCCTCCAGGAGTTGTTTCAGGATTTCCAAACATAACTCCTACTTTTTCTCTCAACTGATTTATGAAAATAGATGTAGTATTAGACTTCTTAATAGCCCCAGCTAATTTTCTTAGGGCTTGAGACATAAGCCTTGCTTGTAACCCTACATGACTATCTCCCATTTCTCCTTCAATTTCTGCCTTAGGAACTAAAGCAGCTACAGAGTCTACAACAATAACATCAAGCGCTCCACTTCTAACCAAAGCCTCTGCTATCTCTAAAGCTTGTTCTCCAGTATCTGGCTGTGAAATAATCAAATTTTCTATATCTACTCCTAATTTTTTTGCATATCCTGGATCCAGTGCATGCTCTGCATCAATAAATGCAGCATCCCCACCGTTCTTTTGGGCCTCTGCTATCATATGAAGTGCAACTGTTGTCTTACCTGATGACTCGGGCCCATATATCTCTACTATCCTTCCTCGTGGAACTCCTCCAATTCCTAGAGCAATATCAAGATCTAAGGCTCCAGTTGAGATTGATTCTATATTTAATTTAGAATCTGCACCTAATTTCATTACAGAGCCCTTACCAAATTGTTTTTCAATTTGATTCAAGGCCATTTCTAAAGCTTTTTTCTTTTCCATCATATTATTCCCAGAAAATCTGGTACACCACCTTTCCATTTCGAACAAATGTTCTATATGGTTATTATACATGATTTGGTATAAAAGGTCAATGATTCTCAGTAATTTTATTTTTATCTATATACAATACATCTATAGTTTTTTCAGATATTTTATTAATTCATAATAGGCTAAATTAGCTGTCTTATTTTGTATAGAAGTCCTATTCCCAAATAATTTCTTCTCAATAAAGAAAGATTTTCTTTTAGTAGATATCCCTATATAAACTAAACCTACTGGCTTTTCATCACTACCTCCATCAGGGCCTGCTATCCCCGTTACAGATAAAGCGATATCTACATTAGATTTTTTTAATAATCCTTGAGACATTTCTAATGCAGTTTCTTTACTAACTGCACCATAGTTTTTTAGAGTAGAAGATTTCACTGATAATTCATCCATCTTAGCTTCATTACTATATGTTACAATACCTCTGTCGAAAACCTTAGATACTCCAGGTATTGCTGTAAATCTACTAGAAATAAGTCCACCAGTACATGACTCACAAAACGCTATCTTTAATTTTTTTTCAATTAATAACTGAAAAGTTTTTTCTTCTAAAGATTCATTGTCATAACCATATATATGGCCTTCTATTAAATCATTAATTTCTTTTTCTGTATTTTCTATTAAGCTATTGACTTCTTCATCACTAGAAGCCTTTGCAGTTACTCTTATTTCCACTTGACCTTCCTTTGCGTATGTTGCAACAGTAGGATTCGATTGATTATCTATTATATCTTTTAATATAGTTGCTACTTTAGACTCACCCAGACTTATAGTTTTTAATACTTTAGACTTAATTATATAATTAGACTTTTTATTTAAAATAGGAAATAGCTTTTCTTCAAACATATGTTTAAGTTCCCTAGGTGGTCCTGGAAGCAATGCTATAATTTTGTCATATTCTTCTAAAAGTATACCTGGTGCTGTTCCAAAATCATTCTCTAATATTTTACTTCCTTCAGGAATATATGCCTGTTTAATATTGTTTTTAGTCATATTAATATTATTGCTTTTGAAAAAAGTCTCAATCTTATGTAAAGAATCTTCATCTAATATAAGTTTCTTATTCATAACTTCAGATACAATTTCTTTAGTTATATCATCTGAAGTAGGTCCTAATCCTCCTGTTATTATTATAAAATCAGACCTCTCTATTGCACTTTTTAAAATATCTTTTAATCTTTCTCCATTATCTCCAACTGTGGTATGATAATAAATGCCTATTCCAATATCAGCTAATCTTTCAGATAAATATTTAGAATGTGTATTTAATATATTGCCCAATAATATCTCTGTGCCTACATTTATTATTTCTCCATTCATCTTATGCATCCCCTAACAATAAAATTGATATTATTTTGAACTAGAATGAAAAACTTTTCTATTCTTATATAAATAATCCATCCCTGATAGAATAGTAAATATAACAGCTAGTAAAACCGCTATTTGATCAAATGGAAAATTTAATAAACTAAAAGGAAAATTATTTAATAATAAAGCTACTATAGCAACTATTTGAGTTATAGTTTTTATCTTTCCCCACCAGCTAGCAGCGATAGTTATTCCTTCTGATGCAGCTAACACTCTTAACCCAGTTATTGCAAATTCCCTTGCTATTATTACAAATACTATCCATGATGATAACTTATCCATTTCTATTAATGAAACCAATGCAGCAGAAACCAATAATTTGTCTGCCAAAGGATCCATGAATTTACCAAATTTAGTGATTTGATTTCTACTCCTTGCTATATAACCATCAAGACTGTCAGTAAGAGCAGCTATTATAAATATACCTGCTGCTATATACTCTCCATAAGGGATTTTCAAAAATAAAAAAAACATAAAAACAGGAACTAAAAATATTCTAATTATAGTTAACTTATTCGCTAGATTCATCAGCCAATTCTCCCCTTAAATCATATTCTAAAAACTCAGTAATCTTCACTCGAAAAAAATCACCTATCTCCAATTCATTTTTACTATTTATATAGACTCCACAATCTATTTCTGGGCTATCCATATAAGTCCTTCCAAAGAAAAGATTTTCATCAACTTTTTCTTCAATTATTACATCATATATTTTACCAACTTTCTTTTCATTTAAATCATATGATATGTCCCTTTGCAATGACATTATTTTGTCGCTTCTCTGTTTTTTAATAGAATCATCAACCTGATTAGGCAAAGAGGCAGCTGCAGTGTCCTCTTCTTGAGAATAAGAAAATACCCCCAATCTATCAAATTTAACTTTTTTTACAAATTGATATAATTCTTCAAAATGATTTTTATCCTCACCAGGAAATCCTACTATTAAAGTAGTTCTTATTATTATATCTGGAATTTCGTTTCTTAGTTTATTGATAATTGATTCTATTTCTTCTTTCGTAGCTTTTCTATTCATCATCTTTAATATATGATTATTTATATGCTGTATAGGTATGTCTACATACTTTAATACTTTATCATTTTTTTTAATACTATCTATAAGCTTTTGATTAAAAGTCTCAGGATAAATATACAATACTCTAATCCATTTTAAATTTTTAATATCATTTAACTTATCTAATAACTCTGGAAGTTTAAATTCGCCATATAAGTCTAAACCATATTTTGATGTGTCTTGAGCAATCAATATAATCTCTCTTACTCCATTTTTGACTAAATAATTTACTTCCTCCAAAATTGATTCCATAGCACGACTTCTAAATTTTCCTCTAAGCTTAGGTATAATGCAATAAGTACAGAAATTATCACATCCCTCTGCTATTTTTACATATGCCATATGAGGGGGAGTAGATTGAACTCTCACAGTATTATTAATATTAGAAAATGTATTGTTAATATTACCTACTCTAATTATTTTTTGTTTATTCTTTAGTTTATTTATAACTTCTACTATCTCATCTATATTCCCCGTCCCTATTAAAGCATCTATCTCAGGGATTTCATTCATTAGTTCAGATTTATATCTTTCACTTAAACATCCTGTAACTATTAAGTACTTACAATTATACTCTTTTTTAAGCATTGCACACTCTAATATTGTATTTATAGATTCTTCCTTAGCATCATTAATAAAACTACATGTATTTACAATTATAATTTCAGCATCATCAATATCATTTACCAAATTCAAATTAGCATTTTCTATTAATCCTGCCATTATTTCAGAGTCAATTAAATTTTTAGAACATCCTAAAGAAACCATATATATTCTATCTTTCACAATAATTCACCTTTCCAATCATATGCAATCATAATAATTTGTTCTCAAATTCTATCAAATTTTTCACTGCATCATCTAAATTTTTATACATAATTATTTTATCATATTTACTTATTTTATCAATCGAGTATTGATATAGAGGATCATAATATTCAACCATTAGTTTTTCACACACATATTTATAATCATTTAACTGTATTTTGTTAATTAAACCATCACAAATACTATTTCCAATCCTCTTTCTAAGCTTATCTATACTATTAATTAAAGCTTCATCCCTACAATTATCTTCTACATATACGTAATCCTCAATAATATTTTTAATTCTATTTTCCATATTAGTATTAATAAGTATATGAAATCCTGATTCCATCTTTTCAAATATTGGATCAGGAACTATACAATTTCCTATCCTTTTACTTTCACTTTCTATAAAGATATATTTACTTGGTGCATCTTTAAGTTCTTCAACAATTGACGATTCAAATTTTTTTTGAGATATAAATTGATTATTGAATACAATATTCCCAAAAACTGAGCCACTATTACGAGCTAAATATTCTAAATCTAAAACAGAATGTCCTTCTTTCTTTAATTTCACTAAAATCTTAGTTTTGCCTACTCCAGTATATCCATGTAGCACTATGCATTTAATCTTTTTACTATACTTATCTATACTATCAATTACATACTTTCTATAACTTTTGTACCCACCATCAATAACATATACATTAATCCCCATTATATCAAGAACTTTTGCCAATGAATTACTTCTCATACCACCTCTATAGCAAAATAATGCTATTTCTTTATTATTTTGCTGCAATTCCTTTATTTTTTTGTAATAAAGAGGTAATTTCTTCGAAGCATACTCAAGACCCATTTCTTTAGCTTTTTCTTTGTTAATCTGAGTATATATATATCCTACTGTTTCTCTTTCCTGATTATCTAAAATAGGTAAATTTATAGCACCTGGGACAGTATCTTTGTTAAACTCCATAGGACTCCTTACATCAATAAAACAAATACTGTCTTTTTTAAGCGCATCATATATATTTATTTTTTTTATCATTTACAACCATCTGCCTTTTCTATAAATATTACATCAAATCTTCTTCGTCAATCAATACTTTTCTTGGTTTACTCCCTTCATGTCCTCCAACTATACCTCTTTCTTCCATATCATCAATTAATCTTGCAGCTCTAGAGTAGCCAATCTTTAATTTCCTCTGAAGAAAGGATATGGACGCTTGTCCTTCAGCTACAATCAATTTAATGGCATCTTCCAATAGTTCATCACTATCACCATTTGATAAATTAACCTCTTTTTCGATATCTTCAATAACCTCATTATTATAATTAGTATCATGTTGAGATTTTAAAAATTCTACAATGTTTTCTACTTCTTTTTCACTAATAAAAGCACCTTGAATCCTTGTTGGTTTTGGAGAGCCTACAGGATAAAAAAGCATATCCCCTTTGCCTAATAGTTTTTCTCCTCCTCCCATACCTAAAATTGTTCTTGAATCTCCTTGAGAAGATACCGCAAAAGATATTCTTGATGGTATATTAGCCTTTATAGTTCCTGTTATTACATCTACCGAAGGTCTTTGTGTAGCCACTACTAGATGTATACCTGCAGCCCTAGCCATTTGTGCTAATCTACATATACTATCTTCTACTTCTGAAGGAGAGGCCATCATTAAATCTGCTAACTCATCTATTATTATCAATATTTGTGGTAATCTATCTCCATCTTTTTTTTCATCTATTTTATTATTATAACTTGAGAAATCTCTAACATTATTCTTAGCAAATAAATTATATCTCTTAGTCATTTCCTCAACAGCCCAATTCAAAGCACTAGCTGCTTTTTTAGCATCAGTTACTACAGGAATCAATAAATGAGGGATTCCATTATATACACTTAATTCAACCACCTTGGGATCTATAAGCAATAATTTTACTTCATCAGGTCTTGATTTAAAAAGTATACTGGTTATAAGAGTATTAATACAAACACTTTTTCCAGATCCAGTAGCTCCTGCTATAAGCAAATGAGGCATTTTGGCTATATCAGTTACCATAGGATTCCCACTTATATCTTTACCCAATGCAAAGGGTAATTTTGTATTTATTTGTTTATACGCATCTGATTTAAACACTTCTTTCAAAAATACATCTGCTTTGTTAAGATTTGGTACTTCTATGCCAATAGCAGATTTTCCAGGGATAGGTGCCTCTATTCTTATCCCTGATGCTGCCAATCCAAGTGCTATATCATCAGTTAAATTTAATATTTTACTAACCTTAACTCCTGGTGCTGGCTGTACTTCAAACCTTGTAATTGTAGGGCCTCTACTTATTTGGATTATTTCTGCATCAATACCAAAATTGAATAACGTTTCTTCAAGCCTCTCAGCCTTATTTATTATTTCTTCACTTTCATCTGTATTGCTAGAGATATTTTCGTTTAAAAGATTTTCCAAATTGGGATATTTATATTGACTAAAATCCTCACTCATAGATACCTGAACTTCATCAATTTCTTTATAATTGGTTTTTTCATTTTTAGACCTATTATTATTTTTAGTATAATCTAATATTTTTATCTTTTTATTAAAATTTTCTTCTTCCTTTTCAATATTCTCACAATTAGTATCTTCATCCTTAGGTTCAATTATAGATTCGTATTTGCTATCTTTTTTTTCAACTAATACAAAATTTTTAATTCCTTCAAAACTATTTTTAAATATATTCACTAAAAACTTATATATGTTTTTCATTACTGATACTATGCTTTTATTTGTTATTAAAAGACAGGATATAAGTATAATAGAAACTAGAATAATATAAGAACCTATAACTCCAAAAAGCTTTAAAAATATATATGAAAATATAGAGCCTATTATGCCCCCTCCACTACCATCCATCCCAAACGCTGAGGAAACTCTAACCTTACTTAAAAAATCTAAATCAGAATAATTACTAAATATATATATATCTAATAATATTAAATAAGTTATAAAAATAGTTATTATAGAAGAAGTTTTTTTGTTAGAATAAAATTTAAATCTATTTAACAAAAATAATATACCTATAATTAAAATTATGTATGGGACTATATATCCTCCAAATCCCATTAATTGAAATATTCTCTTTTTCATAAATATGCCAATATACCCTGTAGAATTATTATACATACTTACAAGAGAAAGTATACCAAAAGAAATAATAATTATACCTATTATCTCTTTATTTAATTGCTTCTTTTTGTTCTTTTTCTTGCTTTTTCTAGTGGTTGTTTTTCTTTTCATGTATATCACCTCCTATGATTATTTCGTTATATATCATAGAATATCCTTTTGCTTAATCAAAACCATAATCTAAAATTTAAAATACCTCATATGAATCTTTAACCCTTAAAATTTAAAAATATTAATAATCCGCCAAGTAGCCATAGATATATTGAAAAGTAATAAAGCTTACCCTTCTTTAGTAAATTAACTAATAACTTTATAGCAAAAATACCAGTAATGGCAGAAACTAGAGTTCCTACAATTATAGGTAATGTTAAAGCCATACTATTATTTAAAATCACATCAACAAAATCTAAAACTGACGCCCCCAATATAGCTGGTATTGCCATTAATAAAGAAAATTTTGTGGCTGTTTCTTTGTTAAGTCCTCTAAATAAACTTCCTACAATAGTTGAACCAGACCTAGAGATGCCTGGAGTTATGGCACACCCTTGAAAAACACCTATTATTAATGCATCAAATATAGAAATGTTTCTAGCCCTTTTATATCCTGATAAAAATTTTTCAGAAATGAATAGTATAGCACCAGTTATCATAAAAGCTATAGCTACTGCTAATAAAGAACTATATAATCCTTCAAAAAAATCCTTAAAAAAAACACCCATTATTCCAGTAGGGATTGTCGCTATTATAATCATTAAAGCAAAATTTTGATATCCATTTTCTATATTAATCCTTTTGTTTTTTACTAAATTAATTAAAAGTCTAATAAAACCTAAAACTATTTTGTATATATCGTTGAAATAATAAATAAAAATTGATATTAAAGATCCAAAATGAAACATAACAGTAGAAAATAGTACTCCTTCTTTTATTCCAAAAATATTGTTTAGTAATACTAGATGCCCCGAACTACTTATAGGCAAAAATTCTGTAACTCCTTGCAAAAAACCTAATATTATTCCTTGTAGTAGACTCAATTAGAACCCCTCCTAAAAAAAATTATACAAAAATGAAAGTGTTAATGAACGTCATCAACACTTTTACTCAAGTAATTATAACATAATTTATATTAATATACTATTTTTATTTATCTATTATTACTCGTTAAATAGTTCTTGTAGCTTATTTATAGAATCTTTTAATCCTCCTACCTCATCTATAACTCCTACCTCTACAGTTTCCTTCCCTATTAATACAGTGCCCACATCATTAGCTATTTCATCAGTATCATACATTAGATCTTTAAGTTTATCCTCTGTTATCTTTGACGTTCTCAATATGAAATCAAATATCCTTTGCTGCATCTTTTGAAAATACCTAAAAGTTTGAGGTACTCCTATGACTAAACCATTCATCCTAATAGGATGCAATGTCATCGAAGCAGTAGGAGCAATAAACGAATAATCTGCTGATGTGGCCAATGGAACTCCAATGCTATGACCTCCACCTAATACTAAAGATACAGTAGGCTTACTCATACTATTTATCATCTCTGATAATGCTAATCCAGCTTCTATATCACCGCCTACAGTATTTAATAATATCAGTATTCCTTTTACTTTTGGATCTCTTTCAGCTGATAGTAATTGGGGTATTATATGTTCATACTTTGTTGTTTTTTTATTAGGAGGTGAAGCATTATGACCTTCTATTTCTCCAATTATTGAGACAAAAAATATGTCTTTAGGTACTGTTGCTATTGTAGGACTCCCCATAGATTCTATATTTTTTCGGGTATTATTTTTTAAGTCCTTATTCTCTTTTGATATCATTTGAATTCTCCTTCTTAAACAAATTAAAAAAAGTAGACTTTTAGTCTACTTTTCCCCCAATCCAAATTCTTTATGCAAAACCTGCAAAGCCTTGCTAGAATCTTCATGTCTTACTAAACACCAAATTGTTGTATGTGAATCAGCACTTTGTAATATTTCTATATTAGCTTTATTAAGAGTATTTACTATTTTAGCCATAACTCCTGGAATTCCATGCATTTTATGTCCAATTAAACTCAATTTGCAACATCTTTCTATTATATTGTAATTATAATTACCTTTTTCTAAAATATTTTTAATTAGTACTGTATCTTCACTATCAATAGTAAATACTTTTTTATCAGTAAAAAAGTTTATCAAGTCTATACTTATATCATTTTGAGTTATATTGGTCATAAGATTATCTATTTCATTTTGTTTATAAATACCATTTATAGTTATTTGTGTTCTATTATTCTTATATGTTATTGCATTTATTACTTGGTATTTATTCATATAATCATTATTATATCTAAAATCGTTAAACCTGATACCTCCCACTACAGTACCTTCACAATTAGTCATAGTATTTTTAATTATTACCTCTATATTGCTTCTTTCAGCTATTTCTACAGCTCTAGGATGAATCACTTTTGCTCCATCTTCAGCTAATTGATATAATTCATTATAACAAATTGAATCTATTACTTTAGCATCTGGAACTATTCTAGGATCTGCTGTCATTATTCCATCAACATCTGTATATATTTCTACAGATTTACAATTTAAACTTTCTGCTAAAACAACAGCACTGGTATCACTTCCGCCTCTCCCTAATGTAGTAAGCTCTCCATTAGAAGTTCCTCCTTGAAAACCTGTAACTATAACTATTTTATTCTGTTTCAAAGCATCATTTATCTTATCAGTATTTACAGATAAAATTTTAGCATTACCAAATGTATCATCAGTTTCTATACCTGCTTGATATCCCGTTAAAACACAGGTTTTAAAACCCTTTTTATTTAATAGATTAGCAAGAATAACAGAAGATATCATCTCACCACAAGACATCAATAGATCTATATCTCGTAAATCTGAATACCCTTTGTCAATTAAGGATAATAATGTATCAGTGGCATAAGGATTTCCTAGCCTACCCATCGCTGATACAACAACAACAACTCCCATTTTTTTATTATATTTATCAATTATTTTATTAGTAACTAGTTCTCTAGTTTTATTATCTGAAAGAGAAGTTCCCCCAAATTTTTGTACGATTATTTCCATAGTTTCACCCCAAATTTTTGTTTATTTAGGTATTTATCAATATATTATATGTTATTTAAGTTCTTTTGTTAATTCAGTAGTTATTTTATATCATATAATTTTTTTTCATAGTTTTTTTTGGATCAATCTCAACTATTATCATATCATCCCCAATTTTTCTAATTGTCTCCCAAGGGATTTCTATCAAATCCCTTTCTCCAAAAAATTTAAATGCAGAAGATGTATAAGGTAATAATAAAGCCAATATTTTACCATTTTTTTCATCAATTAGTAGGTCCGAATCTGCAATAATTCCTAGTCTTCCCCCATCGTTGAGATTAACAATCTCTTTTCCCCCCAATTTTGATAATTTCAATTTTATACCTCCTCGTATAATATAGTTAGAACATTTGATAGAAATTAAATCTATTTTCAAGCAAACATTCTTATAAAATTTCAAATTAATATTCATATACTTAGTAAAGCTTTTCTTTATAAACATCATTTCTTTAAATATTGTTTCTATCATAAATCTTTAGCAGGAAACTCAGCAAATTAATGCTATGTTATCATGCTGATTCATAATATAATATCTCCTGAATAGAGGTTAGACGTACACCTCCTGGATGGTTTTTATAAACCGATATCCGTGAAAAAGCGTGTCATTCCATCAGTGAGATTCTATGTTTTAGCTGGTTGGGTTTCCTTCTAGGAATTACCCGTGTCACTTACGAG